>DATGYF010000287.1:0-8180 GCA_035298145.1 Terriglobales bacterium
GCAATGCCGAGTTCACCCGCATTCTGGCTTCAGTTCTGAGGCGACCGGCGCTTTTCCCCATGCCCGCCTTCGCCGTCCGAATCATCTTCGGAGAGATGGGTGAAGAACTGTTTCTCGCCAGCCAGCGCGTGGAACCGGCCACGCTTGTGGCCAGCGGATATAAATTCCAACATCCGGATTTGAAGAACGCGCTGCAAGAGATTTTGCGGCGCTAATGGCCCTGCGCCCACGTGGGGACAGCCGCCCCCGGCTGTCCAGTCGAGCGCAGCTCGACAGGTATTCTGATTCCACAAGAGCGGAGCGTTGCTCCGCCGGACAGCCGGGGCGGCTGTCCCCACGCACTCGGCGCAAAAACCTAACTTGATCTCTGCCCGTCTGCGATTTTCCGGATCGCCTCGCTCTGGACCACGGCGTCATCTCCGAAACCGGCAATCCAGATCACGTCAGGTTCGCGGCGAAACCAGGTCATCTGGCGCTTGGCGTAGTTGCGATGAGCCTGTTGTGCCGCCTGCACCGCGGTCTCGCGATCGATCTCTCCACGGACCAGGGCCACCGCCTGTTTGTAGCCGAGGGCCGACAACGGGCGTGCGGCCGCGCCGTACTTTTCCAGCAGACTACTAGTTTCTTCCACCAGACCACCGTCAAACATGCGCTGCGCGCGCTGGTTGATGCGGTCATACAAAACATTACGGTCGGGATTGAGCCCCAGGCGCACAATCCGGAAGCCGCGCAGCGGATCGCGCCCCTGTTTCCATAGTTCGCTCATTTTCGTCCGAGAAGCGAGGCAGACTTCAATCGCCCGCAGAAGCTTAGGAGTGTCATTGACATGAATCTTCGCGGCGGCCGCCGAGTCGAGTCGGCCGAGCATCCGATGCAGATAGCCTGCTCCCTTCTCTTCAGCGCGTTCACGCAACCGCTGGCGCAGCTCCTCGGAACGCTGAGGACCGGCGAACAGGCCTTCCAGCAGCGCGCGCAAATACAGGCCAGTCCCGCCGACTACGATCGGCAGAGCTCCCCGCTCCTTGATCTGGTCCAGGACCTGGCGGGCCTGACGGGCGTATTCGCCAGCGGTGATGTAGCCGGAAGGCTCCACAAAATCGAGGAGGTGATGGGGAACGCGGGCGCGCTCGGCGGCCGTGGGTTTGGCGGTGCCAATCTCGAACTCGCGAAACATGGCGACCGAATCACAGTTCACAATCTCCCCCAGGAAGCGTTCGGCCAGAGCAAGGGAGAGGGCAGTCTTGCCGCTTCCCGTGGGGCCGAGCACAACTACAAGCAGGGGCTCGGGCGACTCGGTCAGCGTGCACCCCAGGCGATGTGATGCCCGTAGCGGGTGAGAATCAGAATCAGTACCACCGCTCCGATGATCAAAATGCCGGCGGCTTCAAGCTTGTAGATGTGGGACTTGGACGCCGGCCTGTGGGAAGGCTGATCCGGCGGTGGGCTGGCAACGGGCACAGGGTTATTGTAGCTCCGGGGTTGTGTGGCGCGGGCGCCCTCGCCCGCGAGACTCGAATACAACGGTGGACAGGTTCAGAGCAACGGGTCAATGGCCACCGCGCAGGCGCGCTCGAATGCAAGGTCAAAGGCCGCGGGCGGGGCGCCCGCGCCACACAACCCAATGGTAAACTTCGTGCTGCCGTGTCCACGCCACCACGCAGTTTCCCGCCAAAAATCATCCGCTTCGCCGTCTTCGAAGTTGACCTTGCGGCCGGCGAACTGCGCAGGAATGGAGTCCGGGTCCGGCTGCAGGAGCAGCCCTTTCAGATTCTGGCATACCTGCTCGACCGCCCTGGAGAGGTGGTCACACGCGAGGAACTCCGCGAGAAATTATGGCCCGCCGACACTTTCGTGGATTTCGACCACAGCCTGAATACCGCAATCAACAAGCTGCGGGAGGCACTGGGGGACTCAGCCTCGAATCCGCGTTATGTCGAAACCCTGGCGCGGCGCGGGTATCGCTTCCTGGCTCCCCTGCAAACCGGAACGGCGAAAGCGCAGGGTTCGCCGGAAGCACAGCCCGCACCGGCCTCCGCTGCGGTCCCGGCGGCTTTCCACCCTGAACTCGAAGTACCCTTGCCCCGTCGCAGCCTGACTCGCGGCCTCTTCGGACTGATTCAGGTGATGTATCTAATCTTCTACGTAAGCGCGCTCTTTCGCCTGGGCGGAATCGAACGAATCACCAGCGGGTTTTTGCCGGGGTGGGGCTCGCGCGCCATCTTCATCGCTGTGCTGGTAACGGCGGGCGTTGGTATTCCCTTACGCTGTTATCTGATATCGGCGGTGGCCTTCGATCACCGGGGACTGGGAGCAAAATTTCAGCGGATGTTTCCACCCATACTGGTTCTTGACCAGTTATGGGCGGTGGCCCCATTTCTGCTGGCTGAGAAAATCGGGTTTGGGGCGGCATTTGCCGCCACGGCCGCGCTGCTATACGTGCCTTTCTCGGAGAGAACCCTGCTGCGGCTGGCATACCCATGAAATGCAGGCGCGAGCGTCCACGCTCGTGCTGGCCCTTGCCCGAGCGTGGACGCTCGGGCCTACATTTTCAGGAACCTCGCTCACTAAAGCTGCGTATCACCGTCTGAAACCGAGGCAGAGGTGTTTCTGCCCGGCCTTGGGAGCTCGAATATGAAGCGAATCACCTTGATGATTGTGGGCTTGTGTCTGGCGGTGGCGCCGGCGGTCCAGGCGGAACAGTGGTCGAAAACCTACACCCTCACGGGCAAGCCTGAGCTGCGGGTGGAAACCTCCGATGCCAACATCAGCGTGGATACCTGGGACCAAAACACCATCGCAGCCACAGTGACAACTGATAACTGGAAGATCGGCGAAGGCGGCGTCAAGGTGCTGGAGCATCAGACCGGAGACTCCGTCGAACTCGAAGTTCGGCTTCCGCACCAGGTCTGCTTTATTTGCGTTAATGTCCACAGCCACCGGGTGGATGTCGAAATTCACATGCCTCGCGAAGGGCGAGTCAATTTACGCACCGGCGATGGCTCCATCCGGCTGACCAGCTTCAAGGGGACAATGGAGGTTCAATCAGGCGATGGCGGCCAGGACATCGACGGAGTGGATGGAATCCTCAAAGCTCGCACCGGCGACGGCCACCTGAAGGCGACGGGGCGGTTCGATGGGCTCGCGCTGACCAGCGGCGATGGTCGCATCGAGGCCCAGGCCCTCTCCGGCTCGACTGTGGGTTCAGGCTGGGACCTGCACTCGGGGGATGGCGCTGTAACTTTGCAACTGCCGGGTTCCTTCGCGGCCGATGTTGATCTGCGGACCGGCGACGGCCGCATCACACTGGATATGCCGGTGAGCGTGGAAGGAAGGCTGGGCTCAAACAATATTCGCGGCAAGCTCAATGGCGGCGGCAATGTGCTGACCATTCATACTGGCGACGGCGCCATCCGGCTGGAAAAATCATAGGCACGGGAGATTGTAGATTTAAGATTGCGGATTTCAGATTGATCACTATCCTCGGAGGAATCTGAGAACCGAGAACTAGAATCTAAAATCTGATTTCTACAATCTAGAATCTGAAATCTAGAATTCTAGAATCTTGAAATTTGAGATCTGCAATCTCCAATCTGAAATCCCCCGGACGCGTGAGGAGCTTAATGTTTCGCATGACCTTGGTTCTTATCCTGCTTCTGACCGCAGCTACCGCCAACGCGCAGAACGCCTCCACCGCGTCCACCGTCCACCCCCCGGTGCTCGACATTACTTCCATCGACCCCAGCGTGGACCCGTGTACTGATTTTTTTGCCTACTCGTGCGGGGACTGGCTGAAAAAGAATCCCATTCCGCCCTACAAGACAAGCTGGAGCGCGGCCGCCAAGCTGCAGGACGAAAACAAGGTGCTGCTGCGTGAAATCCTCGAAGAGGCCTCGGCGGGCGGCGCTTCCCGCGATCCGGTAAAGCAAAAGATCGGCGACTACTACGCCGCCTGCATGGATGAAAAGACCGTGGAGGCCGCCGGGACCAAGCCGCTGCAAGGCGGCCTGGAGAGAATCAGCGGAATGCATTCCAAGCGAGACATAGCCAGGGTCGCCAGCGAGATGCTGGGTCAGGGCGTCTTATTTGACTTCCAGTCTGACCAAGATTTCAAGAACTCCTCGCAGGTCATCGCGGAGGTGGATCAGGGCGGCCTGGGCCTTCCCGACCGCGACTACTATCTCAGGACAGATGCGAAATCCGTGGAGCTGCGCCAGGCCTATGTGGCCCATGTGCAGAAGATGCTTGAGTTGCTGGGCGATGCGCCGGCGGTCGCGGCCACCGAAGCTCAATCCATCCTGCAGATTGAAACGGCGCTGGCGAAGGGATCGCTGACCCAGGTAGAGCGGCGCGATCCCAAACTGCTTTACCACAAAATGTCGCGGCATAAACTCGAAGAGCTCAGCCCGTCATTCCGCTGGAAGGATTACTTTGACCGGGCCGGCCAACCGGGGCTGCGCTCGCTCAACGTGACCGCTCCGGAATTCTTCCGAGCGATGGACTCTGCGCTGAAGAAAGAAGACCTGGAAAGCTGGAAGGCTTACCTGCGCTGGCACCTGGCGCATGCCAACGCTCCCTATCTCGCCACGGCATTTGTGAACACCGATTTCGATTTCTTCGGCAAGACCCTGGGTGGGGCGCAGGAACTCGAACCGCGCTGGCAGCGCTGCGTCGGTTACGTGGACAACGATCTGGGCGAGGCCCTGGGCCAGGCCTACGTGCAACGCGCCTTCCCGCCCGAGGCCAAACAGCATGCCCAGAAAATGGTGAAGCAGATTGAAGAAGCCATGCAGCAGGACATCGACGGCCTGCCCTGGATGTCAGCGGCGACCAAGCAGGAGGCGTTAGAGAAGTTGCACACCCTGGCCAACAAGATCGGCTATCCCGACAAATGGCGGGACTACACCGCTCTGACCATCGCCCGCGACGACAACCTGGGCAACGTGCTGCGCGCTCGCGTCTTTGAGTTCAATCGCCAGATCGCAAAAATTGGCAAGCCGGTGGACCGGGGCGAGTGGAGCATGAGCCCGCCCACGGTGAATGCCTACTACAATCCGCAGATCAACGACATCAATTTCCCGGCGGGCATCCTGCAACCGCCTTTTTTTGATCCCCGGGCCGACGATGCCCCGAACTACGGCGACACCGGCGCCACCATCGGGCACGAACTGACCCACGGCTTCGATGACGAAGGCCGGCAGTTCGACGCGCAGGGCAATCTGCGCGACTGGTGGACGGCGGAGGATGGCAAGCAGTTTGACCAGCGCGCCAGCTGCATCGCCGACCAGTACTCCCAATACGTCGCGGTGGATGACATCAAGGTCAACGGCGAATTGACCATGGGCGAAAATGTCGCCGACCTGGGCGGTCTGATGCTGGCTTACATGGCCTGGAAGAACGAAACCCGGGGCCAGAAGCTGGAGCCGATTGATGGCTTCACACCCGAGCAGCGTTTCTTCATCGGTTACGGGCAGGCCTGGTGTTCCAACACCCGCGACGAAACCAAGCGCATGTGGGCCACCATCGACCCTCACTCCCCCGACAAATACAGGGCCAACGGGGTGGTCGCCAATACCCCGGAATTTCAGCAGGCCTTCCACTGCAAGGCCGGCTCCCCCATGGTGCGGCAAAAAAGATGCAGAGTCTGGTGAAGCGGCGGACTTCGGACGTCGGACCTCGGACCTCGGACTTCCGACCTCCGACTCGCGGCCCACATCCGACTCCGAAGGTCCACGTCCGCGGACCAAGTCTGAGATCGGAAGTCTGAAGTCTTGAGTTCTGAGGTCTGAAGTCCGAGGTCTGAGGTCCGAAGTCCTAGGTCTGAGTCCGAGGTCTGAAGCCTGAGGTCCGCGGTCCGACGCCCGCCCTACTGTATTTCCGATCTTTCCGGGTTGTAGTAGAAGTGGAAGCGCAAAGCGAGATACTGGCCGCCGAACTCGGTGGGCAGCGGCGGAAAAGGTTTGGACGCGGTAATCCCGCCGTAGGCGGCGCGATCGAGCGCTACGTCTCCGGATGAGCCCACGATCTGCAGACCCGCCACCTGGCCGTCTTTCAGGATGGCAAACTCAATCGATACTTTCCCCTTCTTCATAAGCGGCGCCCGCGCCGACTCGGGGATGATGCGATACCAGTTTTCGCGGACATCATGCAGCACCCGCGCCAGGTAGGGACCGAAATCCACACCCATGGTGTCGCTGAGAACGTCCAGCGGCCCGATGGCCTCGCCGGCCTGCCTGCCCTGGCCCAGGCCATAGTCTCCGCCTTCGCCGCCATAGCCTCCGCGGTTCGAGGCCGCCGCGCGGGCTGCCTGCTCAATGGCCGATCCCGGTGACATAGGGCCTGTATTGAAACTCGGCGTAGGTTTTCCCGCAGGCGGAGTCTGCAGGCGGGCCACCTGGTTCTGGTCCGGCGGAGGAGGTGGCGAGGGCTGCTCCTGCGGCGCCGGCGGGCCTTGCGCCGCCGGGGCAGACGGAGCGGGCTGCGACTGCGCCGGGGGAGCGACTTGGCCGGGCGCTCCAGGACGCGCACTGTCCAGAATCTTCTTCAATTCCTTGCGGTCCAGTTGCGGGGCCTTCGAGGTCGCCATCCGGTCTTTGTCGGAGATTTTGTTGGTGTCCGGCCGCTTGGTAAGTTTCTGCTCGTCCGGAGGAAGCTCCAGGTAGGTGAGCTCCTTCTGCTTCATCAGATCTTGCGGGTTGACCAGAATCACGGAACGCCTGTGCATCAGGCCTTCCAGCCGGGTGGAGTTAACCACCAGGATGACGATAGCCAGGTGGACAACCACCGAAATCCAGAAAGCTTCCCGTTGCCGCGAGCGCGAGAGATCGTCCTGCAACTGAATCAGCAGGGCGGGAACATCGTGCATCTCGAGGTAAGCGGTCTCCCAACTGCTGGCGTCGTAGAGATCGCTGCCCGGGGCGGTGGGCGGTTGCGCTGCTGGGACGGGGTTCCGCGGCGGTATTTCAGTGATTGACATCGACCTGCTGGCTTATCCCATTAGAGACGGCTGTTGCACCCTTGGTTGCCGGGCAGAAACGCGCGTTCGTCGTTGGTCGTTGGTCTTTGGCCGAACCGGAGGGGCTTCTGCTGCCCGCAGCCGGCAACGACTGACCAAGGACAAGGTCCGGCGACTGACGTCTGACGACTGACGACTGATTTTCTATTCTCGCATCTTTCCCCAATATCTGCGAAAAACCAGGGCACCCCGGCCCTTACCTTTGTACCTGAGTGGTCAATAAAGGTTACCCTGAAGCGCGGCCCTTGTCTGTCAAGAAGTGTAAAAGGAAAAATCATGCGGGAGCGATCCGCAGCAAGCACTTACAAGAAGGAAACACGTGGGGAAAGCCGCCCTCGGCTGTCCGGTCGAACAAGGCTCGACAGCGGCTTTCCCTGGCTGGAAAACAAATCGAGCATGGCTCAACCGGACAGCCGAGGGCGGCTTTCCCCACGTGTTTATTCCGTCAGCGCAAGTGCTCGAGTTGAACTTTCTTACCGTGCTCCCGCATGGCGGCGACGATGTCGAGAGCAAGGGCGAGAGCGCGCCGTCCGTCCTCGAATGAGACTAGCGGTTTGGAACGGGTCCGCACCGCCTCCAGGAACGATCTAAGCTCAGCCTGCAACGGCTCTTCCGCCACGATCGCCGGCTTGGCCACCTTGATCTGCGGATTCACCGACGGCGTTCCCGCCGCCTCGCCCGGCTCGCCCACGCTGAAGACGAGCACCTCCTGGCGGCCGTAGTCGAGAGAAATATATTGCCGGGGCTGAAAGAAACGCAGCTTGCGGACGCGCTCGGTGGAAACCCGGCTGGCGGTGAAGTTGGCCACGCAGCCGGACTCGAACTCCAGGCGAACGTTGGCGATGTCGGCCTTGCCGGAAAGAATGGGCAGACCCACGGCGCGGATTTCCTTCACCGGCGATTTCACCAGCCAGAGCACCACGTCGAGATCGTGAATCATGAGATCGAGAATCACGTCCACATCGAGCGAGCGTGGAGTGAACATGCTCAACCGGTGCACTTCAAAAAACATGGGCTGGGTGATGAGAGGCGCGGTGGCCCGGACCGCCGGATTGAAGCGTTCCAGGTGTCCGACCTGGGCGACACGATTCAGACTCTGCGCCAGGCGAACCAGTTCGTCGGCCTCGGCCAGCGAAGCAGCCAACGGCTTTTCCGCCAGCACATCGAC
>DATGYF010000288.1:0-5542 GCA_035298145.1 Terriglobales bacterium
CAAGGGACGCGATCTGGAACGCACGGTCCTGGGCCGCGCGGTGCGTCTGCACCTCTGCCACCGCGTCCTGACCTACGGGAACAAAACGGTAGTCTTCGATTAAGGCCGGCCGGCGCGCATCTGCATGAGGCGGAGTTTGCCCCCTACCCAGGCGCAGGGCAGCGCGGTGACAATCAGGGCGAGGGGATACCAGTGCGGCCCCAGATCCTTGTTCCACGTGACCACCGCGCCCACGACGGCCAGGACCAGACCGATGCCTCCACCCAGTAGCGCATGGCCCATGGGCCGGTCGGGCGCAAGCCGGGCCGTGATGTAGCTGCCCACGATGGCGTAAACCGTGCGATAGACCGTCGCGAGCAGAAAAAGCGGGTTGGACATAATTTGCCCCAGCGGCGGGAAGATGCCGGCCGCGTGCAGCGCCAGGTCAGTGCCGAGAGAAAGGACAACGACGACCACGAAACCGGCGAACAGAGCCCCAATGCTGCGACCGATACTCCGCGCAGGCTGCTTTTCATTCATGACTTACGCCCCTCTTCAGGATGCGGACGACAGTCCCGACAATATACAACGCGAAAAACTTTCAGGAGAAACCAGGGTGCCCGTCCTCGTCTCTCCGTTCTTTGGAGAGACACGGCGGGTTACTAAGCGCCCCTCAAGCGCAGAAAAGCTACCACAAACTATCCTCCGACAAGAGAAGCAGGCGGGATAAGGGCAGCGCTGGGCCAAGTCTCTGCTGCGCTCCTACGCACCCACCACATCGTAGGGCCGCATCATCTCGTTGTCCTCGTGCTCCAGAATGTGGCAGTGCCACACATACCTTCCGGGATAGCCTTCGAAGCGGGCGATGATGCGCGTGACCATTCCGGGATGCGCCTGCACTGTGTCCTTCCATCCCGCTTCATTGGCGGCGGGTGGCACCGCGGGCCCGATGTATTTCACTTTTCCCTGGGTGTAGTAGTAGAAGGGCTCAAAGCCGCGCCGGTCGAGGATTTGAAAGCGCACCAGGTGGAGATGGATGGGATGCGAGTCGTCGGTAAAGTTGAGGAAGTTCCAGATTTCGACTGAATCCAGCTTTGGATTTTCCGTGACCGGCATGCCCCAGTGAGCATTGTTGAGCAGCATCATCAGGGGGTTCGCTGCCTTGTCATCTTTCTCGCCCAGCGTCAGGATGCGGTTCTGCACCGCCGCTGATTCCGGAATCCTAGGCACGGACCGCAGACTCGACGGCAGTGAACTGGTGTCGGGGGACCCGGTTTTCGATACCCGAAATTGCATCACGGTAAAAGCGTCGTTGGTTACTACGATGTGCTCTCCGCCGTGGCCGGAAAAATCTATGACCAGATCGGCACGTTCGGCGGGCGCGATCAGCAGGCTCTTCAACGATACGGGGGCGGGCAGCAGTCCGAGATCAGTTCCAATCTGGTGGAACTCCTGTCCGTTCGAAAGCGCCAAGTGAAAGAAACGTCCGTTAGCCGCGTTAAGAACCCGAAAGCGATACTTGCGGGGCTCGACCTCCAGGTAAGGAAACATTTTGCCATTGACCAGAATCGCGTCTCCGAAAACCTCTGGCACCCAGGGCGATTCCGCTTCCGGCGACACGGGATAATAGAGTTGACCCTCGCGATCGAACGACCGGTCGTAGATGGCCAGAGGAATCTCGTACTTGCCGTGCGGCAGATTCAAGCCATCTTCGTACTCATCGCGAATGACGAAGGCGCCAAAGAGTCCTGCGTACATGTTCAGGCGGGTGATGCCCAGCGCGTGGTCGTGATACCAGAGCATGGCCGCGTCCTGGTGGTTGGGGTAGAAGTAAAGCGCCGATTTGCCCGGGACCCACCAATCTTCCGGATAGCCGTCGCTTTTGGCGGGAGCTTTCGCTCCATGCAGGTGAGTGACGGCGCGAACACTCGGCTTGTCGGCCTCCGCGCCATGAACGCTGTGGTCGATGGGGAGGAAATGCGCGGCCGGCAATTCGTTGGCCCACTCCACGAGAAGGGGCTGGCCGCTGCGGGTCTCAAAGGTTGGCCCCGGCGAGTTTCCGCCAAAACCCCACTGGCGGGTGGGCTTCAAATCGCGATGAACTTTGGTTTCGAGCGCCCGCATTTCCACCCGGTAATACGGAACTTGCGCGGCTGGAGCATCGGGGCTGGGACGCGTCCCGCTGGGCTTGAGGACCGGCGGAAGTGGAAGTGGATCCGCGAACCGCTCCAGGGCATTTACATCCAGCAACGGCCTGGCGATGATGCCGGCGCGGTAAGGGTTGATCTGAGCGGCCGCCATGCCGGCAACCAGCATCCCTGATTTCTGTAGGAACTCCCGGCGGGTGAGGTGGGCAAATCTATCGGTCATCTTCAATCCAGGGTTCCAATAAACCGACAGGCATGGAGAGGAGACTCCTCCATGCCTGTCGGCACACCTTCAATGATTGCCAAATTCGTCAATCCGCTAATTTGACAATCCGTAAATCCGAAATTCCTAGCGGAACTGCGGCTGCCCGCTGATCGGATCCAGCAACAGCCGGTCGGTCCTTCCGTGATGACTGAAGTCGAACATCTGGGTGATCGAGTTGGCGTAGGAATCGAAGGAGCCTCCGCCAATGCGTTGGCCGCCCAGCCAGTTGTCCTCGATGAAGCGCAGGATCGAGGTCTGGTCGGTGATCGTGTTGTCCACGAAGTTTTCCCGGGACCAGGGAGAGATCACGAGCAAGGGTTGCCGCGGACCGTAGCCGCAGCGGCCTTGCGCGTGAGGATTGCCGGAATCGATGCCGGGCAGCGCGGTGCTGCCGTCGCCGCAGGCGCCGGGACCGGTGAGAGCGTCAGCCGGGCTGGTCGATTGATTCACAATTGGGCCCATCTGGTGGTCATACCAGCCATCCGAGTCGTCGTACAGGATCACGACCGCGGTGTCGTCCCACTCCGAAGACTTCTGCAGGAAGTTGATCACGTTGACGATGAACGCCTGCTCGTCGAGTGGATCGGAGTATCCGGCGTGACCGTCCTGATAAGCGGACGCTTTCAGAAAGCTGACGGCGGGAAGGTTCCCGTGCTTCACGGCCGTGAAGAAGTCGTTGATGTCGTACTGGTGGTTGGCGGCGCCGTCATGTCCGATCTCGGAAACCGAACTGGGCCGGGTGTGGGTTGGGTTGATGGTAGAAGCGTAGTACTGAAAGAAGGCGTGGTGCGGAATATAGTCGGTGCTGGTTCCGGTGAACGCAGAGGTCGAACTGCGCAGGCAGCCGGTGGTGCCGTTGGAATTCTTCACGGTCAGATCGAAGCCTCCCATGAAAGCGCCCCAGCTAACTCCGGCATCGTTCAGCAGGTCGCCAATGTTACGCCCGCCCATCTGCACCTGGTTGCGAGTCGGCGCCGAGCAAACATCTCCCACCGGATCAGGATCGCCTACTACGGTCAAGGTGCCGCTGCCGCCATCGGTTTCGCTTCCCGTCCCGTTCAACACGGTTGTGACTCCGTTGGTCTGACCCGAGACCAGGTTCATGAGGCCGGGAGTCGAAGGTCCAAAGACGGTGTCATAGGAGTTGTCACTCATGGCAAAGTGTTGCGCATAATTCCATAACGCGGTGACTGTGTTGCCATCGTAGTAGCCCAGGTTGAGACCCTTGGTGGCTACAATCTGCGGCGGAGCATTGGGCGGCGGTCCGGCGGTGCCAACCTTCAGCGGAAAGAGATCCATCAAGCCGAAGTGTGCTGCGGCCTGCTCCGGTCCATAGTTGTGTCCCTGGTCGGCGGTGGCGGCCTGCGAGCGATCCAGCCGGAAAGGGTTGGTCGCGCCGGTGCCGTTCCCGGCGTTCAGTAAATTCGGGTTGTTGTTCAACAGAGCTCCTGCAAGCCCGTTGACCGTCGGGGTATCAGGCCGCGCATAAAATGCCGGCTCCCCTTGGGGATTCGCCGCGTTGGGATACGTCCCGAAATAATGATCGAACGAAACGTTCTCCTGAAAGATCACAACCAGATGCTTGATGGGGGTTGCAGTGCGTGAAAGAGATGAGTTCGCGTAGGCTGGCATCGTTCCCAGGACGGTGAGATACGCCATCACCACCGCCAAAAATCTCCTGGGGGCTTCAGACCTTCTGAGTCGCTGCAACATGCTTGCTCCTCCGTGCTTGGCACTATCCTGATTGGCTGACAAAACTCCGGACTGGATGGACCGCTGGCTGGAAGCGGCTTCTGGTTCGGTGTGCCCACGGTAAGGAGGTCTTATTACGAAGGTGTTACTCGCTGGTTAAAACTCCGTGAATTCAGGTTTGCGGCGGACTAGTCGAGCGGAAACATCGTTACCAGTTTGGTGATGGAGAGTCAGGAGAGAGCAGGATGCAGAAATTTCGAGTAAAGGCCTGTGGAAACCTCGGGGGAAAAGAAGAAGTCAGTTTTGGTTGCCCCCCAGGGATTCGAACCCCGATAAGCAGATCCAGAATCTGCAACCCGCCGAAATGTGCTGACACGCCCTGTCAACAACTTGCGGGCCATATCCCTGATTTTACGCCACTTCTATTGACATACATGCAGACATTGAGAGACCCTAGATACACTGTTAGTGACATATCTGCTGACACAGATGCTGACACAGGGAGGGCTGCTGTGCAGATTACTGATCGTGCCATGAAGAGTCTGAGAGCGCCGAAGCATGGGAACCTGATCTTTTGGGACGATGACATTGCGGGCTTCGGAGCGCGAATCACTGCAGCGGGAGCGGTTGCATTCATATTGAACTACCGCATAAACGGACGCCAGCGACGCCACACCATTGCGCGCTGGCCAGCATGGACTGCCGACGCTGCCCGCGATGAAGCGAAAGATTTATGGAAAGACATCCGGCGCGGGATTGATCCACAAGAAAGCCGCGAGCGCCAGCGGACTGAACCCACCGTGGCAGAACTGGCCGCTGATTATCTCGAACGCCATGCACAGCCCTACAAACGCCCAGGATCTATCCGAAACGATCTGATGATGCTGAAGAACCAAATTCTGCCCCGGCTTGGCCGCCATCGTGTAAACGCCGTGACTCGCCGTGACGTGCAAGCGCTGCACAGTTCGCTGCGTAAGATTCCATATCATGCCAACCGCGTGCTGTCGCTATTGCACATGATGTTTTCCCTCGCCATCGGCTGGGGCTGGTGCAAAGAGAATCCGGCGACCGGCGTAGAACGCTTCCGAGAGGAGAAACGCGAGACTTGGTTAAGTGAAACGCAATTGCATGCGCTCAGCGCTGCGCTCGATGCCTACCCTGACCAGGAAGCCGCCGACGCGCTGCGCTTGCTGATCTTGACCGGCGCACGCATGAGCGAGGTCTTGCTGGCTGAATGGACGCACTTCGACCTTAAGCGCGGAGTCTGGACAAAGCCTTCTCACCACACGAAGCAAAAGAAGATCGAGCACGTTCCGTTGAACCGAGCTGCCCTCAGCATCCTGGCCGATCTGGCGGAGAATCGACGGAGTGACTATCTATTCCCCGGCGCAAAAAGCGCCTCGCGTGTCACGTTGCGCCGTCCCTGGATTCAAGTCTTGAAAGCGGCGGGCCTCGCCAG
>DATGYF010000289.1:0-8631 GCA_035298145.1 Terriglobales bacterium
GTTCCAGGATCCATCTTCTACGACGTCGGCGCCAATGCTGGCCTGTATACCCTGTTGGCAGCCACTTGCGTCGGAGAGGGGCGCGTTATTGCCTTCGAGCCGGTTCCGGCGAATGTCGCCAGCCTGCGGAAGCACATCGGGCTCAACCACTTGGAAAACGTGACGGTCTTCGATGCCGCGGTCTCAGATCGTAGCGGTTCGACCAGCTTCGCAACTGGGATCACCTGCGCCGATGGACACATATCGTCTCAGGGCGATCTTCAGGTCCAGACCGTGACTCTCGATGGACTCATTCACGAACAAGATGTCCCGCCGCCGGACTTCATCAAAATGGACATTGAAGGAGAAGAGTTCCGGGCGCTGCAGGGCGCTAGAGAGTGCTTTGCCCGATTTCGTCCAGAACTGTTTCTGGCCACGCACAGCAAAAATGTCCACGAAGAGTGTTGCCGCCTGCTGCAGTCATGGCACTACGAGATCACTGTCCTCGAAAATTGGGAAGCTGAGCGTGCCACCCTGCACGCAACTCCAACTGCGATCATTCGCGAGAGCCGGTCTTAAGTCATCAGGCGCGACTCATTCTCACACCCATGCGAATCGTTTTAATTTCCGAGATCTTTTGTGACGGGATGGGGTACCTCGAGAACGTGCTGCCGAAGTATCTTGCCCAGCAAGGGGCGCAGGTGGAAGTCGTGGCCTCATCCCTTCCGCCGGAACACCGGCAGGCCGCTTCCGAATCAACATATCAAGACTTCGTCAACAAGAGGCCGCCTGGAATTTACCCGACATCGGATGGCTTTCGGGTTCACATTCTGCCGGCGACTAAAGTTGCGGGGCATACTCGCCTGGTGGGACTGGGCAGGAAATTGGCCAGTCTCCAGCCCGACGTGGTTCAGACCATGACCCCGATCGGCTGGATCGCCGTGGATGCTGCCTGGTACCGTCTGGCTCTTAAGTACCGCCTGTTTTCCGGATGTCACTATCACGCCTCCGTCTTTCCCCTGGCGCAACGGCCCTCCAACATGCTCAGCCCCGCGTACTTGAAGTCCTTTTTACAGAGGACGATCCATGGAAGACTTGCCAGTGCGGTAACAGAGAAGTACTACGCCATTTCACCCGACTGTGCCGATGTTGCGACCAGGTTCTTCGGTGTGCCGAAAGACAAGCTTGTTGTCGGTCCGTTGGGCGTTGATACCGATGTCTTCCATCCAGCCACCGCAATGGGGGAGGAATCCGCCCGGCCCAGGTTACGAATGCTGTTGGGATTTTCTGAGCGCGACATTGTCTGCATTTACACCGGACGATTCAGTGAAGATAAGAACCCTTTTCTCCTGGCACAGGCGATCGCCCGGCTGGCGAACAAGGGGCACGCTTTCAAGGCGGTGTTCGTGGGAAATGGACCACAGGCAGACTTGATAGCGGACTGCCCCGGGTGCGTGACCCATCCCTTCGTCCCCCTCGGCGAACTCGCGGATTTCTACCGGTCTGCGGACATCGGGGTTTGGCCCGCCCAGGAGTCTATGTCCATGCTGGATGCAGCGGCTTGCGGCCTGCCCGTGATCGCGAACGACCAGATGCAAGCCATGGAGCGCATCGAAGGGAACGGCGTGGCCTATCGCTTGCACGATCTTGACGATCTGGAGCGAGCCCTCCTTGCCTTGGAGGACGGCGACGTGCGAAGGCGATTGGGATCTGTCGGGGCGCGGAAAATGGCAGGAGCGTACAGTTGGCGCTCGATTGCGATCCGGCGGCTGCAGGACTATGAAGCGGTGCTTCGCAGGAAAGACGTTCCGGCGGAAGCTAACGCGGTGCGAACACCATAGATTTAACCTTGAAGACATCCACCAACACGAACGGCCCTACCTCATTGCGTGCACACAACTCTCTTGTGGAGCATTACGCCGAATACTATTCCGAGAACCAGGGCCTGGCGGCATGGCGGCGATTGGGTGCGACTGACAAGGCCAACAACATTGTGGGATTGTGCGCGGGTCTTCCCCATCATGAAATTCTGGAAATCGGTTGCGGCGACGGGGCGGTGCTCGAACGGCTTGCGGCTTGCGGGTTTGGCCGGCGGTTGACCGGGCTTGAAATTTCTCCCAGCGCGATCCGCTGCGCCCGCGCCAAGAAGATTCCCGGCGCGAAATTCGAATCCTACGATGGATCGGACGTCCCATTTCACGATCAGGCCTTTGATCTGGCCATTCTCACGCACGTCCTGGAACACGTGGAGTATCCCCGGCGGTTGTTATATGAAGCAGGCCGCGTAGCCAGGAATGTTTTCGTCGAGGTTCCGCTCGAAGACAATGCCCGCCTGCCCGACGATTTTGTGCCCGATGCCGTAGGACACATCAACGTTTACAACCCGCGCAGTATTCGCCATCTGGTGCAAAGTTGCGGATTCAGGGTTTTGTCAACCCGCCTGATGCACAGCTCGCTTCCGCTCTACATCCATCGCAAGGGCCGGCTGCGCGGCTATCTAACCTATGCGATGAAGGACTTTGGGCTCAAGTGCTCTTCCCGGCTGGCTAGCCAGCTATTGACTTACCACTATGCTCTGGTCTGTACCGGGAACCTCGAGAATGTCCGGACTTGAGGCGATGCAACTGCTCACTCACAAACCAGGTTTCGATCTCGCTATAGGGATCCTTCGACTGCGCGTCCTGTTTCGCACAGCGAAACAGACACTCAGCTGAGGATGACATAGATGATTCAGGATTCAATAGGGCTCGATAGCTTGCGCAACAACCTGCTCGCCGTCAGACGCACCTGGCGCGCCTGGCGTGGCCAAGACTTGCTGCAGCGCCCCCAGATGAGGTGCCAGACCTTGACCCTGGGCAGCGATGGATCCGCCTGGAGTATCTGCCGGAGTTCTTTGTCGTCGCAAAGCGTCGTGTATTCCGTCGGAGTGGGCGAGGAGATTTCCTTCGATCTGGAATTGATCCACCGGTTTGGAGTGACCGTGCATGCGTTTGATCCGACTCCGCGCTCCATCGCGTGGGTTCAGTCGAGACCGTTGCCCCCGGAATTCGTTTTTCACTCATACGGCATCGCAGGGCAGGATGGCATGCGAAGGTTTGTTCCCCCGGCAAACCAGAATTTCATATCGCACACGCTTCTGGAACGCGAGACTCCCTGGCCGGCGGTTGAGGTGCCAGTGCGCCGCATTTCCAGCGTGCAGAAGATCCTGGGTCATGCTCACATCGATCTGCTCAAGATGGATATCGAAGGCGCGGAATATGAGGTCATCGACGACCTGCTGGCCAGCCCGGTTCCGGTCCGGCAATTGCTGGTTGAGTTTCATCACCGCTGGCCCGAAGTTGGCATCGCGAAGACGCGGACCGCGATCCGCAAGCTCAATGCGGCCGGGTACAGGATATTCAGCGTCTCCCCGTCGGGAGAGGAATATGGATTTCTCGCAGCGGGCGCAGGCTGACCGTCAATTGCCGGCGAGGCGTTCACTCACCGCAGCCCACGAGAGCCCCAGAGAGTCGCGATAGGTTCCCGGCAGATGGATGCCGATCTTGGGGAAAGGCAGCCACACGCCGCGAGCGGCGATCTCTTGCACCTGGAAATCAGGAGACAGCAGATCGCGTACCGTTTCACGGTCGAACTTTTGACGCTGGATTGCGGGCAGCCCCTGCCGCCGGTACTTAAAACTGCCGCGATTGGGAACGGTCAGAAGAAAATGTCCTCCGGGTTTCAGCACACGGGCGATTTGCCGAATTGCAGTAGCCGGAGCATCAAGGTACTGGAATGATTGCAGCGAGACCGCAACATCGAAGCTGGCATCCGCGAAGGGCAGGTGGTTCAGGTCGCCGCGGAAGTAGTCAGCGGGATAGTAGCGGGCGGCTCGAACCAGCGGGCGGGCGGAAAAATCGACGCCGACATAGCGATGCCGGCTGGCAATATGTCGCCGCAGTATTCCATCCCCGCAAGCGGCATCAAGAATATCCAGCGACCTTCCCATTGCGATGTCATCGATGCGGCGCGCCGCCCATGAATAAAGATATCGGTTGCCCAGCTCAGCCATCAGGACCCGAAGCGGTTGCAACCAGGCCCGGTCGGGGCGTCCCGAGTAGGTGGCGTTATAGCTCTGCAGCCGTTCCACTTCAGGTGAGTCCGCACGCAGGGATTGCAGCGGCAGAAGATCAAACACTCCATCCGGGGCGGAATACTCGCGGCGGCAGAGGACGCAGCGCAAGCGGTCGTCAGCCAGGTCGAGGGCTCCGAGGTCGTCCGGGCACGCGAGTTTCTTTGCGGTGACGCCGTTCATTGCTGGAATTCTACATGGAAGAACTTCGGCGCAATTCGCGGTGCAGGTTTCGCTGACCCTACCATTCGGTAACTTATGCTTCGCCAGTCTGTGATCAAGATGTTGGAGGCCTGTGACAATAGCATTGCCGGAGCCTGCGCACGACTGATCCCGGATCGCTCCGCGCTGCTGATCTTTACCTTTCACAGCCTGTTCGCATCGCCGCAGGAGATTGATCGGGGACTGCTCGATCCCCAGCAAGGAATCACGACCCAGATGTTCAGGCAATTCGTCCGCGACTTCACGAACCACGGCTACCGCTTTGTCTCTCCGCGGGAGATCCTGGATGGCCTGGAGACCGAGGCGAGGGCCGCCCTCATCACATTCGACGACGGCTACTACAACAACCTGAGGGCCGTGCCTCTGCTGGAAGAGTTTCACCTCCCTGCTGTGTTCTGCATCTCCACGAACCACGTCGCCACCGGAAAAGCATTTTGGTGGGACGCTTTTTACCGCGAAGCTCGAACCAAGGGATGGTCATCCTCGCGGACGGACCGCGTTCGCAGTGCGCTCAAACTGCTTCCCACTCGCGACGCCGAACGCCAACTCTCAGCAGAATTTGGCGAGGCAGCACTTCGGCCCGTTTCTGACCTTGACCGGCCCATGACTTCGAGGGAGTTGGCAACACTCGCGGCCCATCCCCTGGCGCACCTTGGCAACCACACTCTGGACCACGCCATCCTCAGCAACTATTCGCGCGCTGAGATCAAGGAACAGATTGCCGGCGCGCAGGACTTTATCCGCGGACTGACGGGCAAGAGCCCGGAGCTGATCGCTTATCCCAATGGCAATGTGTCGCCGGAAATCGCCCAGACGGCGCAAGACGCAGGTTTGAGGTTGGGGGTAACCGTGCAACCCGGCCGAAATCGGATCATCGATACTCGTTCCCGTCGAAAGGCCATGGAACTCAAACGTTTCACGTTGTGGGCACAACGCAACCTGGAATCACAATGCCGTATTGCACGTTCGCGCTTCAGCGTGCAGGCGACGATTTCCGGGTTGCGAGGGCGATCGAAGGTTGCGTTCGCCTGAAACCAACATGCTTCCCCTGGATCGTAATCTTCGCGTCTTGCAGGTTCATAATCGCCACGCACCCGGCTGGGGCGGAGAAGAGACCGTAGTGGACCTGGAAGCTCAGCTCCTGCAGAAGTGGGGCCACACGGTAGAACAGTTTCAGGCGTCGAATTCTTCGTTGAAGGAGGCATCCGCACTCCGCCAGATGCTGGCGGTTCCCGGGTTTCTCTGGTCCCAGACCAGTTATCGAAGACTGCGACAAAGCATCGCAAGGTTCGCGCCTGACGTGGTTCATGTGCACAACACTTTTCCGCTGCTGAGTCCAAGCGTCTTCTGGGCGGCTCAGCATGCGGGCGTGCCCGCGGTGCACACCCTGCACAATTTTCGCCACGCCTGCGCCAACGCCGTCCTGCTGCGCGATGACAAGCCCTGTGAAGACTGCGTCGGAGGCTCATCCTGGCCGGGGCTGCGTCACCGTTGCTATGCCGGGAGTCTCGCCCGCACCGCGGCCGTATTGGCGATGAACGCGCTCCATTGGAGAATCGGGACGTACACCCGGAAAGTCGGGGCCTACATCGCGCTCAACGACTTCAGCCGTGACATCCTTCTCCGTGCCGGTTTGCCGGGCGAAAAGATGACCGTCAAACCGAATTTTGTGCCGGCATCGAGTCTGGCTCCTGCTGCCAGGTCTCTGCGAGTTGTTTTTGCCGGAAGCATGACCCGCCATAAAGGCTTGCATGTGCTTTTGAACGCCTGGGACCGGGTTCACGTGGAAGGCAGTGAGCTTCTCCTGATTGGGGACGGGCCGGAGCGCGCAACTCTACAAACACAATTCCGCGGCGCCCGCGGAGTTTCGTGGGCGGATAGTATCAGTCACCCAGAAGTTTTGCGCCGAATCAGCGAAAGCCGTGCGTTGGTGCTGCCGACGCTGGCCTATGAAAATTGTCCCATGGTGCTGCTGGAAGCTTTTTCCACGGCGACTCCCGTCATCGTGCCCGACCTGGGCAGCATGAAGACGATGGTCAGCCACGAAAGCAATGGCTTGATCTTCCAGGCGGCAGATCCGGCCGCGCTGGCGAATGTTCTGGAGAAAGTGTTGCTGGCGCCGCGGGATGTCTGGTCGCACTGGTCGGCCGGAGCACGCCGGGCCCACGAATTGCTCTACAGTGAAACCACTAATTACCAGCAGCTTCTTGCCGTTTACCGCTCAGTCATCGCGGCATATGCCGACGCGCACAGCCTGCAGGGCTCGAACCAAGTCGCGGTACCCTCGAATGCTCCCCGCTCCAGTGTTCCTTTCGAAGCGGATTGATTTTTCAGCACAACTCTAACAACTCTCAAGCAAGAGGTGCACATTATGAATCAGCAAACGCGTGTTCTGGTTACGGGTGCGGGTGGTTTTATTGGACATCACCTGATCAACCGCCTGATTGCGGACGGTCACTGGGTACGAGGCGTGGACATCAAAGAGCCGGCATACGAAGCCACCGCGGCTGCCGAGTTCGAGCTTCTGGATCTCCGCAAGTTCGACAATTGCCTGATCGCTACGCGTGGAGGCGTCGATCACGTTTACAACCTGGCGGCGGACATGGGCGGCATTGGGTTTATTTCCGCCAATCATGCAGATATCGCCCGCAACAATACGTTGATCAATGTGCATATGCTCGAGGCCAGCCGGCTTCAGAATGTAAAGCGATTTCTTTTTTCTTCGTCCGCTTGCGTTTACGCGCAGTCGAAACAGATGGATGCGGCCGTCGATCCCCTGCGCGAGGAAGACGCTTATCCCGCGGACCCGGAGCCGGGCTACGGCTGGGAGAAACTCTACGCCGAGCAACTCTGCTTGTACTTTGCACAGGATTATCGCCTGGATACCCGCCTGGTGCGGTTCCACAACGTGTACGGCCCGCTGGGGACCTACGACGGGGGCCGCGAAAAGGCGCCGGCAGCGGTGTGCCGGAAGGTAGCGCTGGCCGACGACGGCGGCACCATCCACATCTGGGGCGACGGAGAACAGACACGGTCTTTTATGTATATCGAGGATTGCGTGGAAGGCCTCTTGCGCATCATGGCCTCCGACTTCGACAAGCCTCTCAACCTGGGGACCGACCGTTTGATCACCATCAACGGCCTGGTTGATCTGCTTGCAGATATCGCCGGAAAAAAACTGGTCCGGCAACACGACCTCAGCAAGCCGCAGGGCGTTCGGGGCCGGAACAGCGACAACAGCCTGCTGCGCAAAGTGCTGGGATGGGAGCCCTCCATCTCTCTCGAACAGGGTCTCGCTGTGACTTACGCCTGGATCGAGCAGGAACTCGCAAGAGCAGGCCGGGTTCGCCAGCCCACAGCGCACAGTACGCGTCGAATCGCGTAGTAACCAGTTTTTTCCTGCCAGCCTCCAGTCCCACGGATTGCCGAACCCATGCGAATCCTGATTCTTGGAATTAACTACCACCCGGAGCGCACCTCCGTCTCTCCCTTCACCACCGGACTGAGCGAACACCTCGCCGCCCAGGGCCACAGCGTGAAGGTGATCACGGCATTTCCCTACTATCCTGACTGGAGGATTTGGGATGGATACCGGGGAAAGCTTACGCAGAAAGAAAACCTGAACGGCGTTCACCTTCGGCGTGTGCTCCACTTCATTCCCTGGAAACCCAGCCGGCTGATCGAGAGGCTGCTTCATGATTTCTCATTCGCAGCCGCCGCATTGATCGCTGGTCTGGGCGAGGGCGAGTGCGACGTTATTTACTGTTCTTCTCCTCCTCCCGCCGTCGCTCTTGCCGCGTATGCCGTCTCCCGGTTGAAAGGGGTTCCTTACATCATCAAGCTCACGGACCTGGCCTCGGAAGCAGCTCTCGCCACCGGAATTCTGCGGCCCGGCCCACTGGTTCGACTGGCAAGGAGGCTTGAAGACTTTCTTTACCGAAATGCAGAAGCGGTGTTTTGCCTCTGTGACGCATTCGTTGACAGTCTTCGGGCCCGTGGCATAGCCGCGACGCAACTTCATCGCATACCGGACTGGGGTGATACGGAAAACATCCGGCCCGGTCCGGGCGACGGCAGATTTCGTGCCGCCAACAACATTTCTGCCGGCCAGTTCCTGCTTCTGCATACCGGCAATATGGGCAAGAAGCAGGATTTGGTGAATCTGGTGCGCGCTGCCGAACTGACGCGCCGCGATGAGCATCTGGTTTGGGTCATCGTGGGCGAAGGAGAAGACCGCGAGCTGATTGAATCGGAAATCCAGGCCCGCAAGCTTGAGAACGTCCGCCTGCTGCCGCTGCAGCCGCGTGAGGCCCTGTCCC
>DATGYF010000290.1:0-6767 GCA_035298145.1 Terriglobales bacterium
GGGGGCGCACCCCGAAGACCTGCTCATGCAGATTCAGTCCACGCTGTAATTGCTCGCGAGCGTCGTCAGGATGGCGAAAGCGATTCTGGGGCAGAGGCAGGCCGGGGGTTGAAACCGCGCCCATGTTGGTATCGCAGACCAGAGGCAGAATCGGGTGATAGAACGCGGAGGTGGAAATCTCTATCCGCCCGTGCTGCGCGGCTTCGGCGTGCGCGGGCAAGACCTTGGCCAGCAGTTCGCGTTGGCGGGCCATCACGAAGCGCTGATCGTCAAGGGAGTAGCCGCGGCCTTTTTGAATGAGGCCGGCGATTTCGGGATCGTCCAGAAAGTATTCATCGAACCAGGCGATTTGCGAGAGCACCTGCAGGTCAGTAAAGTCCTGTGGAGAGAAATATTTTTCCGCGCCTTCGGGCGTGCCGCCGGCGTTGCGAAAGTCGTCCCACAGCTCCTGGTAGCGCGGATAACGTCCAATCAGATTTGCCGGGTTGGCCTGGAAGAGATACTGCAAAGCGAAATGACGTTCGTCGGGAGTGAGGTCTCTTGCCGACTTGGCCGCAACTTCGAGGAACGGGTCGCGAGCGGCGCCCGTCACATAGTCCTGTATCTGGGTGATCAACGACGGGACAAGATTAAACGTCTGGTGAACGCTGGGGAACTCGTCCAGCAACTTGACCATGCCGTAGTAATCCTTGAGCGCGTGCAGCCGCACCCAGGGCAGCCGGTATTGGCCGGTGACCAGGTCCTTGTAAAACGGCTGATGCTGGTGCCACAGAACTACGACGCGCAGAACGGGCATGAGCGTGAGTTTTCCAAGCTTAGAAGTCTAGCAGGACGGTCGCCGCCTGCGCGATGTTACCAAAGCGAGGGGCGCCTCTTCGCCATTTGCGGCTTTTGCGGCAAAAAGCTTTTGACCGCGAAGTTCGCAAAGACGCCCGCAAAGTACGCAAAGGTGAGGCATTCTCCACCCAAACTCCGGTACACTGTGAGAGCACTACTGTGAATGATGAACAAAGAAACCACATCCACGTTAGCGCCGCCCGCGCCCGGTGAGACCAGCCTGCTGACCGAGCAGGACCTCCATCTCTTCAATGAAGGCACGCACTACCGGATTTACGACAAGCTGGGCGCTCACATCACCATGGCCGGGGGAAAGGCGGGCACTTACTTTGGAGTCTGGGCGCCGAACGCCAGCTCGGTTTGCGTGGTCGGCGACTTTAATGGCTGGAACACGCAATCGCATCCCCTGCGGGCGCGTGCCAGTTCCGGCATCTGGGAAGGCTTTGTGCCCGGTGTCGGCAAGGGTGCGCTGTACAAGTACCACATCGTTTCCCACAATCAGGGACATGTGGGCGAGAAAGCCGATCCGTTTGGCGTTCTTCACGAAAAACCTCCGCGCACCGCCTCGGTCGTCTGGGACCTGGAATACCAGTGGGCCGACAAGCAGTGGATGGAAACCCGGGCCAAGCGGGATTCGCTGCAAGCCCCGATTTCGGTTTACGAGGTGCATCTGGGTTCGTGGATGCGGGTCCCGGAAGAGGGCGACCGGCCGCTGACCTACCGCGAAACCGCGCCGCGCCTGGCGGAATACGTCAAGCGAATGAATTTTACCCACGTGGAATTGATGCCCATCATGGAGCATCCTTTTTACGGTTCATGGGGCTACCAGACCACGGGATATTTTGCGCCCACTTCGCGCTACGGCACACCCCAGGATTTCATGTATCTGGTGGACTATCTGCACCAGCAAGGGATCGGCGTGATTCTGGACTGGGTGCCGTCCCACTTCCCTACCGACGCGCACGGGCTGGCCTACTTCGACGGCACACATCTGTTCGAGCACGCCGATGCGCGCAAGGGCTTTCATCCTGACTGGAAGACCTTCATCTTCAACTATGGCCGCAATGAGGTGCGCAGCTTCCTGATGGCCAGCGGACTGTTCTGGCTGGACAAGTATCACATCGACGGCCTGCGCGTGGATGCGGTCGCTTCCATGCTCTACCTCGACTATTCGCGCCAGGCGGGAGAGTGGATTCCCAACAAGTTCGGCGGACGCGAAAATCTGGAAGCCATCGATTTTCTGCGCCAGTTCAACACTGAGGCCTACAAGGAGTACCCGGGCATTCAGACTATCGCGGAAGAATCCACGGCGTGGCCGATGGTGTCGCGGCCCATTTACGTCGGCGGGCTCGGCTTCGGCATGAAGTGGGACATGGGCTGGATGCATGACACGCTGGCCTATTTCTCCCAAGACCCGATTCATCGCCGCTACCATCACAACCAGCTGACCTTCCGCATGCTGTACGGGTTCACCGAGAATTTCGTTCTGCCGTTATCGCACGATGAGGTAGTCCACGGCAAAGGATCGCTCATCGGCAAAATGCCAGGAGACGAGTGGCAGAAGTTCGCGAATCTGCGCCTGCTATTCGGTTACATGTACGCCCAGCCGGGCAAGAAGATGCTGTTCATGGGCTGCGAATTCGGTCAGGTGCGGGAGTGGGCGCACGATATGAGCCTGGAATGGCACGTGCTGCAGTATCCGGTGCACAAGGGGGTGCAGAACTGGGTGGCGCAGCTGAACCAGGTTTATCGGGAGCAGCCGGCGCTGCACCAGCTCGATACTGATGCGGCCGGTTTCGAATGGGTGGACTGCAATGACACAGCCGCCAGCATTATTTCCCTTTTGCGCAAGAGCCGGTCGCCGGCTGATGAAATTCTGATTGTCTGCAACTTCACTCCGGTGCCGCGCTACGGCTACCGGGTCGGCGTGCCCTCGGGCGGATTCTGGCGTGAGCTGCTGAATAGCGACGCCCAGGAGTACGGTGGAAGCGGCATGGGGAACCTGGGAGGCGTGCACGCGGAGGCGCAGCCCACGCACGGCCGTCCCTTTTCGCTGAGCCTGACTCTGCCTCCGCTCTGTGCCCTCTTCCTCAAACCCGAATAGGCGCAGCCGAAAACCATCCCTTGTCATCGTGAGCGGAACAAGATGTTTCGCTCGCGAAACATCCTGTGGAGTCGAAGGATCCCCATAAGCTGATGAGTCCCCGGCCAGGTAGTGGTCCCTCGACTTGCTCTCACCGCGCCAGCGCGGTTCGAGACCGCGCTCGGGATGACTCGCTTTCTCCGGGGATGCCAACCCGGGTACATGCGAGGGGGTGCTCTTCCTCATACTACCGGCTATCCGTCAATTCTCCGTGCTATGCTCGGCTTTGCTCGTTGAGTCAGTCCCATGCGGATTCTGACCCGCTACATCCTGCGCGAGGTGATCTCGCACGCCGCCATCGGCGTTGCGGTGTTCACGTTTGTGTTGTTCACGCGGGACCTGGGACACATTCTCGACCTGGTGGTGCGCAACAGCGCGCCTTTGCCCAGCGTGCTTGAAATCTTCCTCTACACCCTTCCGGTGGCTTTTACCTACACCATTCCCATGGGTGTGCTGGTGGGAATTCTGATCGGACTCAGCCGCCTGGCCGCGGACAGCGAGATTACCGCCATGCGGGCCAGCGGCATTGGCGTGTGGACCTTCCTGCGAGTGGTTTCCATTTTTGCCGTAACTGCGTGGGCTCTGGCGATGTTCAACGCGGTGTATCTCGCGCCCGCCTCGCAAGCCGCCCTGGGCAGGCTGGAGGACCGGCTCAAGAGCTCGCAGGCGTCATTCGAGATCCAGCCGCGAGTTTTCTACGAGGGCTTTCCCAAGCTTGTGCTTTACGTGCAGGACGTGAAGACCGCGCAGGGCGCCGCCATCTGGAGGGGCGTTTTCATCGCGGACATCAGCAACCCGGCCTCGCCGCGCATTACCCTGGCCCGGCAAGGCATCCTGGTCAGCGAAGGGCCGCAGATGCTGCACCTGCACCTGACCAACGGGTCCACGCATGAGACCGATCCTGCTTCTGCCGACCACTACCAGATTTCGACTTTCGATCAGACCGATGTGCCGATACCAGTTCCCCAGACCGACAGTCGCGATCAGGAACCGGTGCCGGCTGCGCAGATGGGAACGTGGCAGCTGCGCGACCAGGCGCGCAAGGTGAAGAAGTATGTGGCTCCCTGGTATCTCATCGAATTCCACCGCCGCTTTGCACTGCCGACATCGTGCCTGGTACTGGCGCTGGTGGGAATTCCTCTGGGGCTGTCGGCCAAGAAGGGCGGCAAGTCGGCGGGATTCGTTCTCACCATTCTGCTGGTGTTCGCCTATTACTCGGTCACGCTGATTGGCGTCTCGCTGGCTCGGCAAGGCAAAGTGCCGCCTGCCCTGGGGGCATGGCTGGCTAATATCGTCTTCTTTCTGGGGGGCGCCTTTCTGTTGTGGCGGGCGGAACGCCGGCCCCTGGAGATCGGCCACTTCCGCGCCCGCTGGAATCCGTTGAAGACCAGGCTGGTTCAAGGGACGAGGAACATGTTCCGATTCAACCGGCCCGAGGATGCCTTCCAGCGGGCAGTCAGCCGCCGCCGCGTATTCAGCGCCAGCTTTCCCATGATCCTGGACGACTATGTGCTGCGGGATTTCCTGCTCTACCTGACGATGATCCTGGCGTCGTTCCTCATGCTGTTGCAGGTGTTCACGCTTTTTGAGTTGCTGGGAGACATCCTGCGCAACCGTATTTCACCGCTGGTGGTAGGAGAGTACCTGCTCAATGTTGCTCCCTTTTTTCTCTACAACGTGCTGCATCTTAGTATTCTGCTGGCCGTGCTGATCACACTGGGCCTGATGCAGCGGTCGAATGAGATTACCGCCATCAAGGCCACCGGCATCAGTATTTACCGCGTGATTGTGCCCATCCTGGTGGTGTCCACCATGCTGGCGGCGGGGCTGTTCTTCTTCGATCAGTTCTATCTTCCCCACGCCAACAAGCGGCAGGACGCGTTGCGCAACCTGATCAAGGGCAAGCCGGCGCAGACCTATCTGAATCCCGATCGCAAGTGGATTTTCGGACAGCATTCGACCATCTACTACTACCAGTTTTTTGATTCCGACCGCGACCAGTTCGGCAACCTCTCGGTGTTCAAGTTCGACCCGGCTACGTTCCGCCTGACCGACCGGGTTTACGCCGACCAGGCACACTGGGAGGAACGCTTGCAACGCTGGGTCTGCACCCAGGGCTGGGAACGCAGTGTTCACGATTCCGCCATCGTCGATTACCGCACTTTTGATGTGGCCACGTTTGCCACGATCAGCGAGCCTCCGGCGTACTTCAAGAAGGAAGTACGGCAGTCGTCCGAGATGAATTCCGAAGACTTGCGGCGTTACATTCGCGACCTGCAACAGAGCGGATTCGATGTGGTGCGGCTGCGGGTGCAGTTGCAGGAAAAATTTGCCTTCCCCTTCAATTCCCTGATTATGGCCGTGCTGGCCATTCCCTTCGCGCTGGCCGCGGGCAAGCGCGGCGCGGTGGCGGGCGTTGCTACGGCCGTAGGCATCGGGTTGCTGTACATCATGGTGTCACGGCTGTCGGAGTCGATGGGAAACGTCAGCCAGCTGCCGCCGTTTCTGGCGGCGTGGGCGCCTGCGTTTTTGTTTGGGTTGGCAGGCGGCTACCTGATTCTCAAAGTGCCAACGTAGATTGCGGTCCTCGTAGCGCCGGCGTCATGATGTGTCTGTGGAGGACGGGCGTCCTCGCCCGTCGCTTTGTGGAGGTCAATACCCCGTCCCTTTTTGTGGTTCAAATATTTAAAGACGGGCGGGACGCCCGTCCTCCAACCCGTTGCGCTTGAGAGTCCCCTCCGGTATTCTCGTCTTAATCCTCATTCGGACGTTCAGCAGCGCCAAGGAGATAGTAATGAAGGCTGTGCGCAACCGAAGTGTCCACGCATCTCTTGTCCTGGGACTGGTGATGGTTATGGCTGGATCCGCTGCCGCCGCAAATATCTACGACTTTACCCTGCCTTCGATCGATGGCAAGCCCATGCCGCTGGCGGATTTCAAGGGCAAGGTCGTTCTGGTGGTCAACGTGGCCAGCCGCTGCGGCTTCACCCCGCAATACAGTGCATTGGAGTCTTTGTATGAGAAGTACAAGGACCAGGGCTTCGTCATCGTGGGCTTCCCGGCCAACAACTTCGGCAGTCAAGAACCCGGCACTAATGAAGAGATCAAGACCTTCTGCTCCCGCAAGTACAACGTGACCTTTCCCATGTACGGCAAAGTATCGGTTAAGGGTGACGACCAGACTCCGCTTTACCAATACCTCACTAAGCAGACCGGCCCGTCGATTGCCGGCGACATCAAGTGGAACTTCACGAAATTTCTGGTTGACCGCAACGGCAACGTGGTGCAGCGTTTCGAATCCGCGGTAACTCCGGATTCGGCGGAAGTGGTCTCCGCCGTCGAAAAGCAGTTGAGCCAGAAATAGGCGGACCCTCGAGGCGGACCGTTAACTGAGTTCCTGGCTCCGCGTCAAGCTGGTTCTACGGAAATTCATATCAAATTTTTCTATTCCTCCAACAACTAGAATCAATCGTTGGACTAAGTCCCAATAAAGCTTAGGGATACGTTTGGCCCGCGTATTGCTATGACAACAGCACCGGGGGTGGACAATGCCACAGGAGGTTTCTATCTCCTACCAAGCGGTGAAGAGCAAGGTCTACAAGCTCGTGGATGCCATGGTTGAAGGGGACAAGAACTCGCTGGAAGTTCAAGAGTCCATTCGACGGTGGTGGAAGCTCATTCATCCTTCCGATCGTGCCGTAGCCCAGAAATATCTGCTCATGGTGCTGGAGAAGTCGAACTCCACGCTGGGAGCCATCGTCCTCGGCCTGCCCGAGGTCAAGGAAGT
>DATGYF010000291.1:0-3494 GCA_035298145.1 Terriglobales bacterium
GGTGGCAACCATGAATACCCCGTACGGGCTGGAAATTATCGAGAATTGTGTCTCCTGCAAGTTGCGCCGAGACAAATGGTTTTGTGGACTGTCTTCCGAGGTGCTGAGAACGTTCAGCGCAGCCAGCCACTTGAGCACATATCCGGGCGGCGCGGTGTTGTTCGTGGAAGGCCAGACTCCTCGCGGCGCGCTGGTACTGTGCTCGGGCAAAGTCAAGCTTTCGACGACCTCCCGCGACGGCAAGGTGCTCATCCTCAAGATGGCTGAGCCGGGCGAGGCGCTGGGCCTGAGCGCGGTCATTTCGGCGACGCCTTACGAGTTGACGGCGGAAACGGCGGGCCCTTGCCAGGTAAACTTCATTGACCGCGATTCCCTGATGAAGCTGCTGGACAAATATGGAGAACTGGGGCTGCACTCGGCCCAGGCGCTGAGCCGGGAATTTCAGTCTGCCTACCGGGACATCCATGAACTGGTCCTGGCACGATCGTCGGCGGGAAAGCTGGCACGGTTGCTGCTCTCCTGGAGCGGCGATCACGAACGCGAGGCTGGAGCCCGGGAGATTCGCATCCGCTCCAGCATGACCCATGAAGAAATAGCCCAGATGATTGGTTCATCGCGCGAGACCGTCACGCGCCTGCTAAGCGAACTCAAAAAGAGGGAGCTGATTCGTCTGGAAGGCTCTACGTTGGTGATCCGAAATCGGCCGGCTTTGGAAGCGCTGGCTGCCTAGCCGCTGATGGCAGCCTGCAAGGCGGCCGGAACCTCCAACCGGCCGCCTCCCCCCTTTGCAATTGCAGATTTCAGATTTTCAGATTGCAGATTGACCTCCGCAGGTCGGGCAGGGAAGAGCGCTGGGGGCAACAAATCTGCAATCTGAAATCAACAGTCTGAAATTCTCTTGTCGCGCTCCTGGCAATGCAATTGCAGATTGCAGATTGAAGATTTCAGATTGAACTCCTCAGATTGCCGCAGGGCAGACCGCCGGGTCAACAATCTGCAATCTGAAATCAACAATCTGAAATTTTTGTTTAGAGTCCGAAGAGCTCACGCAGGCGCTTGGTTTGGGCCCGGCTGACGGGAATTTCGGTTTGTTTCTTGTCGTCCATCCGCAGTTGGTAAGAACTCTTGAACCAGGGAACGACTTCCTTGATGCGGTTAATGTTAACCAGGTAGGAGCGATGGGCGCGCCAGAAGAGATTGGGATCGAGACTGTCCAGAAGTTCTTCGAGGGTCCGGCAGTTGGACTGGCCTTCCATGCCGTTTGGCCCGCTAGTAACAACCGTGATCACACCCTCTTCGATCGAGGCAAAACCAATGTCTTTCTGGTTGACCAGAAAGAGACGGCCGGCAGCTTTGATCAGAATCTTGGACGCCTGCGGTTTCTGTGATTCCAGCATGCGAACCAGAGTTTCCAGCTTGTCCGACGACGCACTGCCCGATTCCAGCTTGGCCCGCACTTTCTGCACCGACTGCGCTACTCGCTTCTTGTCAAAGGGCTTGAGCAGGTAATCAACCGCGTTTACCTCGAAGGCCTTGACCGCGTATTGATCAAAAGCAGTGGCGAAAACGATCTTCGGAAGATGGACCTTCTTGTCGAGCAGTTTCTTGATGACGCCGAAGCCATCTAGGCCAGGCATTTGTACGTCGAGAAAGACCAGGTCGGGGTTGTGCTCTCGGATCAGATTGACGCCTTCGAGCCCGTTTTTACCCTGGGCCACCACGTCCACGTCGCCGACATCTTTCAGCAGGAAGGCAAGCTCGTCGCGGGCAAGCTGTTCATCGTCCACAATGACGGCGGACAGGGACATTCCAACTCCTAGCAGGCGCATTCAGAGTATAGCGAGTGGGGGTGCAAAGTGCTACCCGGACCTCGGACTTCGGGCCTCGGCCCCCACCTCGGACTTCAGGCGTGGGGTGTCAGACCCCAGATGTCGGATGTCAGATCTCAGTTCCCAGATTTAGATTGGTCTGACGTCCGAGGTCCGACGACCGACGTCCAGACCTGCCTCGCGCTCGGGCCTTGCCAGGCAGTAAACTTACGGTTCGATGAATTACATCTATGGAATCAATGCCGTTGCCGAAGCGCTGAAGGCGCGAGGGCGATCGTTCGAATGGGTCGGCGTGTTGAAGGAGCGTCACGACCTGCGTTTGCAGCGCGTGGTGGAGGAGTGCCGGCGGAATGGCGTGGCGGTGCGTTTTCTCGGCCGTCCGGAACTTGATCGCATGGCGGGAAATAATGCTCATCAGGGCGTGGTGGCCATCACCTCGGGCAAGCAGTACAACCACCTGGATGACATCGTGGCGGCGAAACGGGGCCGGTATTCGCTGGTGGTCGTGCTCGATGGAATTGAGGACCCGCACAATCTGGGTGCGATTCTTCGCACTGCCGATGCCTCCGGCGCCGACGGTGTGGTGATCCCCGAGCGGCGCGCGGCGGGAGTGACCGCAACTGTGATCAAGGCGTCCGCCGGCGCCAGCGAGCACCTTCCCATTGCCAAAGTGACCAACATTGCCCGGACGCTGGAAGAACTAAAAGACAAGAACCTCTGGATCGTGGGGCTGGACGAGCGCGGCAAGCAGAGTTACGACGCGCTCGACTACAACATGGATTGCGCCATCGTGCTGGGGTCCGAGGGCAAGGGCGTTCACGATCTGGTGGCACGAAAGTGTGACTTCCTGGTTTCTATTCCTATGCTGGGGAAAGTGCCGTCGCTGAATGTTTCCGTGGCCGCGGGAGTCATGCTGTATGAGATCGTGCGCCAGCGGCGGATCAAGGCTGCGGACACAAAATGAAGATGAGGGTCCTGGGTCTCCTCTGCGTCCTGTGTGTTTTGCTGGTTCGGGCGCACGCCCTCGATCGCGAAGCCTTCACCTTCACCAGCTACGACCTGGACGTCCACATAGAATCTGACCAGCAACGTCTGGCAGTGCGCGGCAGGATTACCTTGCGCAACGATTCAACGTCGTCGCAGCGAAACCTCACATTGCAGATTTCCTCCAGCCTGGACTGGAGATCGATTCAACTCGACGGCAAGCCGGTCCAGTTCATTTCTCAGCCCTACACCTCGGACCTCGATCACACCGGCGCGCTTTCGGAAGCGATCGTCACCCTGCCCCGGGAGGTATCCGCCAAGGGCATTGTGGAATTGGAGATTGGGTACGAGGGCATCATCCCGCTGGATGCCACCAGGCTGACGCGAATCGGCCTGCCCGAAGAGCGGGCCCGGCACAGTGACTGGGACCAGATCGGCAAGTCGTTCACCGCAGTGCGCGGCATCGGATACGTGGCTTGGTATCCGGTAGCGACCGAGTCGGCAAACCTGTCAGAAGGGAACAGCGTGTTCGAAACCGTAGCGAGATGGAAAGCTCGCGAACTGCAGGCCGCAATGAAGATCAAGTTGAGCTATTCGGGCGAAGGAGCGCAGGCAGTCCCGCTGTGTAACGGCGACGCTGGGGGAGTGCGATCCTTCAAACAGTCAGGCCAAGGATACGAA
>DATGYF010000292.1:0-3474 GCA_035298145.1 Terriglobales bacterium
TTGAAGCCGCCGTCCACCCGCAAGCGGACGCGGCCCCGCAATCCGGCTCTCACCAGCGCGGCATGAGCGTCGCGCAGCCCGACTTCCCAGGGCAGCCCGGTGTTTTTGATGGACGTAATCGGTGAAGCTCCGGTGCCACCGTCGTGGCCGCTGATGGTGATGACGTCAGCCCCCGCCTTGGCTACTCCGGTGGCGATGATTCCAACCCCGGCGCTGGCCACCAGCTTCACGCCGATTCTCGCCCGGGGATTGATCGCCCGCAGATCGTAAATCAGTTGCGCCAGGTCCTCGATGCTGTAGATATCATGATGGGGCGGCGGAGAGATCAGCATCATTCCGGGCACTGCATGCCGCAAGCGCGCGATATAGACGGAAACTTTGCTGGCCGGGAGCTGCCCTCCCTCGCCGGGTTTGGCGCCCTGCGCAATCTTGATTTCGAGTTCGTCGGCGTGCACCAGGTATTCCGCCGTCACCCCGAAACGCGCCGATGCCACCTGCTTGACGCGATTATTGGCCTCGCTGCCGTCGCGGTAAACCTCGGGATCTTCCCCACCCTCTCCGGTATTGCTGCGACCGCCCAGGCGATTCATGGCCGCCGCGAGCGTGTTGTGGGTCTCGGGTGAAATCGCACCCAGCGACATGGCTTGCGTGCTGAAGCGTCCCAGGATGGAGGCCTCGGTTTCCACCTCTTCGAGCGACAGGGCCGGTCCGGGCCCTACCTCCAGCAAGTCCCGGACCGCTACCGGCTCCCTCTGTTCGCCGAGTTCCCGGAAGGCGCGATGATTTTCTTCGGTAGGAAATTTGATATAGCGATGCATGCGCCGCACCAGCTCAGGCGATGTGGCGTGCAGCTCCCCCTGGTGGCGGAAGCGATAGAGACCGTGGTCCTGCAATTTCGCGCTGACCGTCATGGTGGGAAAAGTCAGGGCAAAAACCGAATCATGGCGGTCGAGACAATCCTGCAGAAGCTCGGTCAGGCCTTTACCTGCCAGGGAGCAACTCGCATCTTCAAAAAAATGGTCGCAGACATCGGGATCGAGACCGATGATCTCGAAGAGATGACTGTTGCGGTAGCTGGCGATGGTTGAGATGCCCATCCGCGCCATCACCTTGCGCAGCCCTTTTTCCACCGCGCCGCGATACGCAGTCGCGCCACCCGGTTTGAGATGCGCCGCCTGTTCCAGTGCCAGGTAGGGGAAAACCGCGCTGGCGCCCGCCGCCACCAGCAGGGCGACGTGATGGGTATCGATCACCTGCCCGCTTTCGATCACCAGCGGAACGTCCTGCAGGCCGGCCTCGACCATCGCCTTCCAGGCCGCGGCCAACGCCAGCAGGGCCGGCAACGCTACCTGCTGCGTGCCTACACCACGGTCGGTCAACAGAATCATGCCCGGAGGATGGGCCGAAGCCCCCTTGATGGTCTCCTGCATGTGCGCCAGCGTGGCTTTCGCCGCTTCCACTCCGTCCTCTGCCGGGAAGGTGATCAGAATTCGCTCGGTCGCGCCCAATTCTTTTTGCAGCAGCCGCAATTGCCCGGCGTCGAGCAACGGTGAATTGACGGCGGCCTTGCCCAGAAAGACTTTCAGCGACATCACGTGACTCTCACGCAGAGAATCAATAGGAGGATTCGTGACTTGCGCGAAGCGTTGTTTGCAATAGTCCCATAACGGCCGGCGGAAGCTCGACATCGCAGCCGGCGGCGCATCGTCGCCCATGCTCCAGACCGCTTCCTGCCCTTGTTCGACCAGGGGCTGGAAGAGCAAACGGAACTGATCTTCGCTCCAGCCCAGCGCCGCCATGGCTTGCTTGGGCTCCGGCGTGATTTCGAAACATGGTTGATCGGTGGGATCTACGAGCACAGCAGCCTCGGATGAGACGGCTCGGATTCCCTGGCGTAGCTGCAGCGAGTTTCTGGGTCGGACAAACTCACCGCTCGCCGCATTCAACAGCAAAACTTCTCCCGGCCCCAGACGCTGCCTCTCGGCAATCTCTTTGTCGTGCAGATCGGCAATCCCCACTTCGGAGCCGACCACCAGCAACCCGTCCGCGGTCAGGGTATAACGGAGGGGCCGCAGCCCGTTGCGATCCAGCTTCGCGCCGACAGTGCACCCGTCGGTGAAGATCAGCGCCGCCGGGCCGTCCCATGGCTCCTGCAGGCGGGCTTGCTCTTCCAGGAAACTTCGCAGCTCCGGAGCCGCCTCGTGCGAGCGCTCCCACGCCGGAGGTACCATCGAGAGCATGGCTTCCGCCGGGCTGTAGTCGCGGCGCAGGAAAAGTTCGAATGCGTTGTCGAAGCTGGCCGAATCGCTGACCCGCTCCTCCAGCAGGCGGACCTGGTCCGACAGTCCCAGTTGGCAGCGCACTGCCGGCGCCTTGGCGCGCAGCCAGCGCCGGTTGCCGCTGATGGTGTTGATCTCGCCGTTGTGCGCCACAAAGCGGAAGGGCTGCGCCATCGACCAGCTGGGCTGGGTGTTCGTGGAGTAGCGCTGGTGAAAGATGGCAAACGGACTCTCAAAGTCCGGGTCGCGCAAATCGGAGTAAAACGCCGGCAGCTGGAAAGGCGTCAGCAGCCCCTTGTAAACCACGGTCCGGCAGGACAGCGAACAGAAGTAAGTTCCGCGAGGAGCTTTGGCTTCGGCTTCCTTGCGGAAACAGAAGAGCAACATTTCAAGGTCCGGCGTTTCCGATCGGGGAGCGAAAAAGCATTGTTCGATCACGGGAAGCGCATCGTACGCCCGAGGGCCGATAACTTCCGGATTGATTGGCACCGAACACCAACCCAGGCATTTCAGGCCGCTCTGTTTCGCCTGGGTCTCGATAACTTTGCGTGCCGCCTCTTCCTGGCCCGGCGGCATGAAAACCATGCCCAGCCCAAACGCCGCGGGCAGTTTGATTCCAGCCTGCTGCGCGTTCTTGCGGACCAATTTTTCCGGGATGCGAGTCAGCAGGCCGGCGCCGTCGCCACTTCGTCCGTCGGCATCCACACCCCCACGATGCGCCAGTCGGACCAGGGCTTCGAGGGCGCGGTCCACGATCTCGCGCGAAGCCTTCCCGTCGATTCGGGCGATCAGGCCGACACCGCAGGCGTCGTGGTCTGTGGTTAGGTGGCTCGGATTCATCTTTACAGTGTTTATCGTCATTCGACCGTGGAAGTACAATCAAGAATTTCGATGACACTGATGGATTTTTTGGGCAGCGAGCAGAGGCCTCAACCACCAAGGACAGGAAGGCACACGAAGGAAAACCTTGCACTTAGGTTGGGTTTCTTCCTGAACCTTCGGGTCCTGCGTGGTTGACGATTTTGCTAGTCTTCAACGCTGAATGAGGTTTTAACCTGGAGAGCCTTGATCCCCACCAGGGGCGTGATTTCTGCGGGCGCGCCGACGTGCAAGCCGCACTCCGTCTTTTCCAATCCAGCCCAACGCCCGGCCCGCGCGCTCTCACCCGGACGGATGGCCCGGGTGCAGTGGGTGC
>DATGYF010000293.1:0-1541 GCA_035298145.1 Terriglobales bacterium
GGGCGCAGCATCCAGGGCAGAATCGCCGACCGAGTAATAGATCGACCCGTGCGGTCGGTTGATGTCAAACCTTCCGCGTCCGCCGCCCAGCATCATGGGGCCGCCCCGTCCTCCTCCTCCGCCGAAGCCTCCGAAACCGCCGCCGAAGCCGCCACCGCCGCCCGGTGGACCGCCTGGTCCTCCACCACCTGGTCCGCCTCCGAAGCCGCCGGCCTGTTCGCGGCCCTCGCGCATTCTCTGCTCCAGTTCGTCCGTGCTCATGCCGAACATCCCCACGCTTGAGTTGCTGCCGGAGAATGAAACCGATTCTGTCGCGGCGTCCGCGGCCACACCAGGGATCGGCATTCCGGCAGGCACGATCTGATCTGCTCCATTGCTGTTGCTGGCTTCGGAGGCGGCCAGTCCCTGCATGACTGATAGGCTCTGAAATCCTCGTCCGGTCCTGGCGGTTGCCGGTCGTTGCTGAGTGCGTTCAGCCTGTTGCGTCCGCGAGAGTAAAGTTAATTCCAGGTCGGCACGACTGCTTGTCTCTCCCACCACAATTTCCCTCGTGCTCGGCGCGAATGCCGGCATCTCAACCCGCAGCTGATATTTTCCCGCGGCGGCGACTTGAAGCGTGTAGCCACCATTGATGTCGGTGGAAGTTGTAGTCTTTGCTTCCGTAGAAGAGTTGGTCGCGATAACAGTTGCGCCTGGAATCGGCGTGTTACCCGATTTCACCATGCCGGTGATCGAAAAACTGGAAGGCGCCGAGGGCGCCAAGGGCGCGTCCTGCCCTAACGCGCTGATCGCGGCCAGCAGCAGGAGGACGACCGGCCGCATGGCGATCCCCCATGTCTTTGAACCAGAAGACTGGGGGACACCGCACCTGGAATCGGCGCAGCATGTCATGCCCGGAAGTTCCTGTAAATTTCGCGAACCATCAATACATTCAACACCGCGCCGCCCGCTCATCAGGTAAAAACTCAGTCAACAACCGTAAAGTTTCGTAAACCCGCAGTCTTCAGCTGCAGAGCGATAGTGAAATTAGACGCCAGTAAACCGCCAACGTCCAGACATCCCTTTGCGCAGCGAAGAAACACAACGCACGCGGCCTTCAACGACACTGAGCAAACTTGCGTAATGAATGGAGAGATTGTTCCAGCGCAGGTCCGCCACATACACCACGACCGCATCGCCGTTCTCGGCGACGCAGTCGAGATACCACTTCGTAAGCAGAAAGGAGGATTCTTTAGTCAAACGTGTGGATTCCACCTTCAGAAACGGCGATTGTGAAGGCGTGACGTGGCAGCCCGTCAGTTAATGCTCCAAACTTCCCCGCCCTGTCTCTCCCAAAGAGCGGGAGAGACGAGGATGGGGCACCCTCGCTACTTCCACACAGAATTCAATTCCCACATGGTAAACGAGACGACTCTCGCACCATTCCCCCTTGCATAGAGTTCGATCCCGTCACTGCCCAGCGGAGGATAAATGCGGTCGGAGAGAACACGTTCGCCGTCATTCACAAACACCTCGACACTCGAACGGTCCACGAACACATG
>DATGYF010000294.1:0-3065 GCA_035298145.1 Terriglobales bacterium
CGCGCCGTGGTATTGCTGATGCGCGGCGATCATCAGATGAATGAGGTCAAGCTGTCGGCCGCGCTGGGAGGCAAAGAGACGCGTCCCATGCAGGAAGAAGAAATCCGCCAGATCTTCAACTCTCCCGCGGGATTTCTGGGGCCCATCGGCATTGCCTGGGCCAGGGATCTGAACGACGCGCAGCGCCCGGTGTTGCTGGTGGACAAGGCACTCGAAGGCCGCACCAACCTGATTGGCGGGGCCAACAAAGAAGACTATCACCTGAAGAACATCACGCCGGGCCTCGACTTCCAGCCTACCGCGTACGTCGATCTGCGCAGCGTGACTGCGGGTGAAGACTGCCCCAATTGTGGCGAGACCCTGCGCATTGACACCGCGGTCGAGATCGGGCACATCTTCAAACTGGGCTACAAGTATTCGCAGTCGATGGGGGCGCGCGTTCTGGACAACAACGGCAAGGAAATCACGCCCATCATGGGCAGCTATGGCATCGGGATCGAACGCATCCTGACGGCCGCGGTGGAGCAGGACAATGACGAGAACGGTTTCTGGCTGCCGCCCCAGATTGCGCCCTTCGAAATCGTAGTGACGCCCACCAACGTGGGCGACGAGAAACTTCTGAGCACGGCCGTGGACATCGCCCACCGGCTCGAAGCCGCAGGCTACGAAGTCCTGCTCGACGACCGGGATGAGCGCCCCGGGGTCAAGTTCAAGGATGCCGACTTAGTCGGTATCCCCTTTCGAATCAATGTCGGAAAGAAGGTTACCGAAGGTACCGTGGAAGTGGTTCAGCGCTCGACTCGGCAAATGCAGGATGCTAGCATCTCCGCAATCACCGATTATTTCGGAAAGAACCTGCGGTCCGCGCGGTGAAGCGGTTGCGCGTGACCGGAAGCGGAGCGCGCTATGAAGATGGTTTTCGGCATTATGATTATTGTGGGTGCGGTCATTCTGATCGCCACCCTGGCTCCTCCCTACTTCAGCAACTATCAATTCCAGGACGCCCTCAAGACCGAGTCGCAGATGAGCACCTATACCACCAAGACCGAAGATGTCATCCGTGACGAAGTCTTCAGAAAGGCGCAGGATATGGATATCCCGATCACCCGGGAACAGATCAAAGTGGTGCGCAATGGAGTGGTGGGTACCGGCACCGTCGATATCGAAGCTAACTATATCGTCCACGTGAACCTTCCGGGATATCCCATGGACCTGCACTTCGATGCTTCCGCCCGGAACAAGGGCGTTTTCTAAAGCGGAGGGCGCAGGGACAGCCGTCCTGATTCGCGCCCCGAGGCGGGAACCTGGAACGCAATCCCTCTTACTTCAGTACTCTTGTTTCCCAATCTGATCACTACCTACCATTCAGGAATACATGTGTAGAAACGTACCTATCGGGGGTGGTGGGCATTGAGCCTCTTTTGCCGGTTCGGCAGCGCAAGTGCTAGACGGGATTGACGCGCTGTGTGCAATGCCGGAAAAGTGTACGGAGGATGTATGAAGCGGCGAAACAGACTGTTGTGGCTGGTGCTGGTTGCAGTTGCCCTGTTGGGCTGGGCGGGTTGTGGAAGCGGCTGTCCTACTATTTCCTTAAGCAGTAGCAGCAGCGGCGGTGGCGGTTCGACGGGTGGAACCTCGACCGCCGGCACGGTTTGCGGGCCAGTGAACAACCCTGGCGGAGGAGGAAATAATGCCTCCCTTCTTTACTACCTCGACAGCGGCAACAGGAAGATTCTCGGCGCCGGCCTGAGCACAGCCGGGGCTTTCCGTGCCCTGACTTCTTTCACCGCGCCGACGCTTCCGAGCGGCGTGGGCAGTGACATGGTAATCGTCAACCAGAAATTTCTTTACTTGCCACAAAGCGATTCGCGGAGCATTCAGGCCTTCACCATCGATCACACCAGCGGCGCTCTCACCGCCATCAGCGGAAGTCCCTTTGCCACTGCGGGCGCGGACTCGATCACCAGCGATCCCGCCGGACGCTTTCTGTTCGTGGGGAACCAGACCACGGGATCGGTTTCCGTTTTTCAGATCAATGCCACGACAGGGGCGCTGGTCGCAGCGCCGGCTTCGCCATTTTCTGCCTTCAACCTGGATTTCGCCAAGTTTCTGGCTGTCGATGGTAGCGGCACGTTTCTCTATGTCGGACAGGGATCGCCATTCCTTCCGATTTACGCCTTCTCGATTGGCCAGACCAACGGCGCGCTTTCCCCGGTTGCGGGCAGCCCGTTCGGGCTGAACGTGGCTCTGGTCCGCACTGACTTTACCGGCAAACACGCCATCGGGATCAGCGGCACCACCGGTGACAAGCATCTTTATGTTTTTGCCATTAATCCGACCACCGGCGCGTTGACGGCGGTAAACAATTCTCCGTTCGCTACCACCATGGCTACGCCGCAAAACCTGCGGGTTCATCCCAGCAGTCAGTTTGTTTATGCCTTCGGAGTTGACAGCAGCAGCGCTTCTGCGGCCACTGAAGGTTTCGCCATTGATCCCTCCTCAGGCGCCTTAACTCCACTGGCGGGCTCGCCGTTTACCGGGCTGCCCATGGTGGACGATTGCAAGTGGGACCAGGGAGGCGGAGAAGCATTCTGCGCCGATGCGGCCACCAGTGCCTTTTCGGTGTTGAATACCAGTACTTCAACCGGGGCTCTAACGCACACGGTGCCGGACCTGACCGTTACGGACAATATGGTGTTCGTTCCCGCCAATTGACCTGGGCGGTACCTGGCTGCCAACCAGCCGCCAGGTTAAAAACAAGGGCAGGCAGGTTAAGATAGAGGATGTCTATCCGAATTCAATCGAGGATGCGGAGTGCCGCGTCTGGCCGGGAGAGAGATTTCCTGGGACCGGATAACGGCAAGCGCGCGCTCCGTCGTCTAAGACAGTAGAGGCTCCTCCGCTCATCTCATTGTGGCCATAAAACTCAAGATCCCGACAGGCCGGCAGACTGGCCAACCCGGAAGGGGATGGTCCTTCCACGATCCCGTGCTGCGCGCGGCGCTGGTGGTTTTCCTCGTCCTGGCTACTGTAGGCGGAGCGTTCTTCACCTACTACTACGTCAA
>DATGYF010000295.1:0-5102 GCA_035298145.1 Terriglobales bacterium
CATTTGTCCACCGGCCGCGCCTGGGACGCCGCCCACTACGCCGGCCATGGTCGAGACTGGCGGCGGCGCCTCTTCTTCTTTAATCATCTGGACTTTTTCCGGGATCTTGGTCGGGGTGCGCAGTTGACCGTTAATGATGTCGGTCTGAATCTGTTTCACCACCTTGATCTGCTGGGCCGCGGGTGGCGGCGGTGGTGGCGGCGGTGGCGGCGGGGCCACCAGGAACGTCATCAGCTGGGTTTTGGGCAGTGCTTCGGTAAACAGCAGCGGGATCAATACCAGCACTCCGACCAGTGCGATCTGCAAAGCAAATGACAGAAAGGTCGTAACCCCGCGCTTTGTCTTGAGCCTGCCGCCCGATTCAATGAGGCTATCTTCAAACATGAGGATTCTCCTGCAAGACCCTACGTATGTTTAGACACCACTTGCTCGTGCTTTGCTCCCAAACCCCAACGAATACTCTGCGAACCACGCCGTTTGACTCAAACTGTTGAAACCACGCCCAAATCCCGTATATCGGGCTTGCCGTTGAAACCCGATCTACTGGCCGCTCGCCACGCGACCCTTGCTGGGCGCCGCCTTGCTCTTGCCGGCCATGACTGCCACCGGCTTTCCCCGGCTCGACCGCCAGTCCTGGTAGGCCACCAGAATCGGCGCGGCAATCGCGATCGAGGAATAAGTTCCGATCAGAATTCCAATCACCAGGGCGAAAGAGAAGCCGTGCAGCACCTCTCCCCCGAACAGGTAGAGCGCCAAAACCGTCAGAAACGTCAAACCCGCGGTCAGGATCGTCCGGCTCAGCGTTTGATTAATACTCCGGTTTACGATTTCTGACAACTTCTCCCGCCGCATCAACTTCAGGTTCTCTCTGATGCGGTCAAAGATGACGATGGTGTCATTATTCGAATAACCAATCAGGGTCAGAATGGCCGCGATCACGGTCAGCGAGATTTCCTTGTTGGCCAGGGAGAAAGCGCCCACAGTGATCAGCGTGTCGTGAAACACGGTGATTACCGCGGCCACGCCGTAAATCCACTCGAAGCGGAAGGCCAGATAGACCAGCATCCCGAGCAGCGAAAACGCCACCGCCCGCATGGCCTGACCTTTCAGCTGCGCGCCCACCTGCGGCCCGACGATCTCGACCTGGTAAACCCCGAAATCGGAAAGGAAGAACCCGTCCTGCAGGGCCGCGACCACCGCGGGGTCGGTCGCGGTCTTCAGCTCATCGAATGAGCTTAGAACTCCGCCCCGGGTCTTGTCGCGATAGTCAACGATGGCCTTGGCCGCCGCGGCGTACCGCTGGCTGGCATCGGTGCCGGCTCGCAGCGGGTCCTTTTCCAGCAAATAATTGGCGATTGTCAAAGAACTGCTGTTGTTCAGGTCCAGCTTGCCCGCCGGAGCATTGGTCTCCAGCGCATTGATGATCTGGACTTTGCCCTGATCGAGCGCCTTCTCGCTGGTTTCCCGCACGTCGAGGTCGATCAGCACTTCGTTGTTCGTGACCACGCCCAGGCGCTGTATCTTTGCCTGCGTCAACCCCACCTTTCGCAATGCCTCGTGGATGGCGTTGTCATTGGGCGGGTGGGAAAACTTCACATAGACCAGGGTACCGCCCCGGAAGTCCACGCCCAGCGGCACCCCATGCCAGAACAGCATGGAAAATACGCCCGCCACACTGAACACCAGCGAAAAGGCGAGAAAATACCACTTCTTGCCCAGAAAGTCTATGTTTGGATTTCGAAAAAATTCCACGCTTTCGTCAGACCTCTCTCCACCTACTCGATTTGTCGCCTTCCTTTGCGTCTTTTGGTGTTCCTTGGCGACCTTTGCGGTCAAAAGCTCTTACCGCAGAGTGCGCAAAAAAAACCGCAAAGGACGCAAAAGCAACCCGGCTTACTCGCGCCGGCTTAAACTCAGATACTTAACGCCTCTCCGCGCTGGTGACGGCTCAAAAGCCAGTCAAAAATCATGCGCGAGACAAACACCGCCGTAAACAGGTTGGCCAGCAAACCAAAGGTTAAAGTCACCGCGAATCCCTTGACCGGGCCGGTGCCAAACATGAACAGGATGGCGGCCGAAACGATGGTGGTGACGTGGGTATCGACGATCGTGATCCAGGCATGCGCAAAGCCCTGCTCCACCGCCGAGGGCGGGGTCTTTCCGTTCCGCAGTTCCTCCCGGATGCGCTCAAAAATCAGGACATTCGAGTCCACGCCCATGCCCACCGTCAGAATGACACCGGCAATTCCCGGCAGGGTCAGAGTGGCCCCAAAGTATCCCATGAAACCCAGCAGAATGATCAGGTTCAGAATCAGCGCCAGGTCGGCGTTCAGGCCCGCGCCGCGATAGTACACCAGCATGAAGACCAGCACGGCGATCATGCCTATGATCGCGGCCCGGACTCCTGCCCGGATCGAATCCGATCCCAGCGACGGCCCCACCGTGCGCTCTTCCAGATACTTGATGCCGGCCGGCAGCGCGCCTGAATTCAGCACCAGGGCCAGGTCCTTGGCGTTCTGCTCAGTCATTCCGCCGCCGCTGATGCGTCCCTGATCGCGGATCTGCTCGTTGATGGTGGCCACTTCCCGCACCCGGTTGTCCAGCACCACCGCCAGCTTGTCGCCGACGTGCGAACCGGTGAAGGCGGCGAACTTCCTTCCGCCCTCATTGGTCAGAACGAAACCAACGTCAGGTGAATTGGTATTGCTGTCGCGGCCTACCGTGGCCCCGCCCGAGCGCAAGTCCGCCCCGGCCACCGCCGAACTGCGCGTCAGCAGATAATACTGCTCGCCGACATCCTCGCCGGTCCGGCCACCGATACTGGTTCCGCGCAGCAACATCGAATCCGGAGGCAGCACGCCGTTATGCTGCTGCAAAGCGTCCTGCTCGCTGGAATAGGGCCCGCCCAGCACCTGCTTGATTTCCAGCATGGCGGTGGACTGCATGATTTCCTTCACCCGGCCGGGATCGTCCACTCCCGGGAGCTGAACCAGTATCTGGTACTGGCCCAGACCGTGCTCCTGAATGACAGGTTCGGTGACGCCCAACTGGTCGATGCGGTTGCGGATGGTCTCGATCGCCAACGCTACAGCCCGGTTCTTGAGCTCGGCCATGGCCTGCGGCTTCATGGAAAATGTCCATGTATTTTCCGCGCCCGAATTGAGATCATATTCGGGCAGCCGTTCGCTCACTACCGAGCGTAAATCCGAGGTGTTCTCCGGGGGCACGCCTTTGAGAACGATCTGGTCGGGACGGCCGACCGGGTCCGGCTTGCTGATCTCGGTGTAGTTAATCTTGTGGGTGCGCAGGTCTTCCTTGAGCCGCTCCACCGCGCGGTCTGAATCGCCGTTCACCGCGTCATTGACCTGCACCTGCAGAATCAGGTGGGTGCCACCCTTGAGATCGAGCCCCAGATGAATGCGTTGCGTGATCGCCGCCAGCAGCCCGCTGCCCGAGAAGTCCTTCGGAATTCCGAAGATACCAAACAGGAACAGCAGCAGGATGCCGATGCTGAGTCCGAGCTTCCAACCTAGAGTCTTATTCATGGCCTGACGATTTTCTTGTAGCGCCGGTTTCTTGTAGCGCCGGCATCCTGCCGGCTGTCCCGAGGGCGTCCCGCCCTCGGCGATACAGGCCGAATGCCCTACCGCCGCCGAGACGGTGTCACTACGACTTATGCCGCCTTATTGTTTTTGTCCTCCGGGGCCATTACCGATGCCACCGAGGCCCGGGTCACTTCGATGCGTAAATTGTCCGGCGGGACACGCAGTTGAATGTAGTCGTCGCGCAGCGCGATGACGGTCCCGCGCAGGCCTCCGCTGGTGACCACCTTGTCCCCTGTCTTCAGATCGTTCAGCATCTGCTGCCACTTTTTCTGGCGGCGCTGCTGCGGCATGATCAGGAGAAAATAAAAGATGGCAAAGATGAAGATCAGTGGAGCAAACCCCAGCCAGCCCCCTGATCCAATGGTTTGTAGCGCCAGTAAGTTTGCGATGCTCATGCCGCGACTCGTTCCACCCCAATAGATCAGGACTTCGCCCCCTGGCGCGTCCTGGCCCTGTGCATTTTACAGCAGGATTTCTCACTTCCTCAGGCCGGAGATTCTTTTACTTCAGGCATGCCCTGGAGATGCCGGACTCATGGTTTTACTCCGGACCGATCCCCAGAAAGAAGTTGGGCCCTGTTCCCAAGCGCAATAGAATGACGCACCGACCGCATGGTGTCAAGGTAGAAGCTCAGGTTATGCACAGTATTCAGGACCTGGGCCAAAACCTCGTTGGCCGCATAAAGATGCCTGAGATAGGCCCGGGAGTAGCGCCGGCACACCCGGCAGCCGCAATCCGGGTCCAGCGGGCCCTGATCAGCCGCGAATCTGGCCTGTTTGATGGAAATCCTGCCCTGGGAAGTAAACAACAACCCGTGGCGCGCCGCCCGGGTAGGCAAGACGCAGTCCATCATGTCGATTCCCAGATTGGCATATTCGACAATCTCCTCCGGCGTGCCCACCCCCATCAGGTAGCGCGGCTGGTCCGTAGGAAGATGCTCAAGCGTGGTCTCCACGATCTCGCGAGTGAGAGCGCGCGGCTCGCCCACGCTTAAGCCCCCGATGGCGTAGCCGGGAAAGCCAATCTCGATGGTGCGCTCAGCCGATTCTCGGCGCAGAGCAGCATCCATGCCACCCTGCACGATCCCGAAAAGCGCCTGCGTCGCCTCGACCCGCGTAGGAGCAGGTGTCCTCACCCGCCCAGCCGAGCGCAGCTCGGCAAGGTTTTGGCCGGCAATTCCTTGTCCGGGAATTTCTTTGCCGCCAAACCCGGCGAGCTTGCGCTCGCCCGCCCAGGTGGGGACACTTGGGCCTACGTGGTCTTCACTCCACGGAACTTCGTGTTTATGCTGCTCAAAATATTCCCTGCTGCGGGCCGCCCAGCGCAACGTCAATTCCATCGACTGCCGCGCCCGCGCCCCATCCGCCGGATACTCGGTGCATTCGTCAAACGCCATGATAATGTCCGCGCCCAGCCCGATCTGGGCCTCCATGGCGCTTTCCGGGCTGAAGAAATGCGATGAGCCGTCCAGGTGCGAGCGAAATGTCACTCCTTCTT
>DATGYF010000296.1:0-2171 GCA_035298145.1 Terriglobales bacterium
CGAGTGGATCAAAGCCGACGGCGCGAACGCCACCGTCGGCATCACCAGTTACGCCCAGGAGTCGCTGGGCGACATTGTCTTCGTCGATCTGCCCAAGGTGGGCGCCGAAATCACCTCCGGCAAAACCTTTGGCTCAGTGGAGTCGGTGAAGGCAGTCTCCGATCTCTACGCCCCCGTGTCCGGTACGGTGACCGAAGTGAATGGAGATCTGGCAACGGCCCCGGAAAAGATCAATAAAGATGCGCACAGCGCCTGGATGATCAAAATCACGTTGAAGGATCCGGGTGAGCTGAACGCACTGCTCTCGGCCGCCGACTACGAGAAGTTCGTTGCCGAAGAGGGTGGGCACTGAATCCAAAGCTGATATCACCCATGGCAAACATCACCCCAGCGCCGCCGGCCAACAATCGAATTGGCCTCGAAGTACATCTAAAGAATTTCTATGCGCTATCTGCCTAAATCTCCCGCCGACCGAAAGGCCATGCTGCAAGCCATGGGCGCGCGTTCGATCGACGATTTGTTCTCTCCCATTCCCGCGGAATACCGCCTGGAGCGGGACCTTAAAGTACCGCGGCAGATGGCTGAATCGGAGATTGTGGACTGGTTTCGCGAGCGCTCCCGCGAGAACGGCGACGCCTACGCCACATTCCTTGGTGCCGGCGCCTATGCTCACTACCGGCCGGTGATCATCGATTCGCTCATCTCGCGCGGCGAATTTCTGACCGCCTACACCCCTTACCAGGCGGAAATCTCGCAGGGCACATTGCAGGCGATTTTTGAATTTCAGACCATGATTTGCGAACTCACCGGCATGGAAGTCGCCAATGCTTCCATGTACGACGGTTCGACTGCGGCCGCCGAGGCCGTGATGATGGCGGTGCGTCTCACCGGACGCCGCTCGGTGATCATTGCGCGCAGCGTGCACCCAGAGTATCGCGAGGTGCTGACCACCTACGCGCATCACCAGAACCTGCCCCTGTCCACGACGTCGTTTAAAGAGAATGGCCGGCTAGACCTGGAAGAGTTGGAAAAATCCATCACGCCGGATACGGCCTGCGTCCTGATTCAGTCGCCCAACTTCTTCGGAACCATTGAAGATGCTGCCGCTATCGCCGAGATCGCGCACAAGAAGGGCGCGATGCTAGTGGTGTCGATTGCCGAAGCAGTTTCGCTGGGCATCGTCGAGCCGCCGCGCCAGGCCGACGTGATCGCGATGGAGGCGCAATCTTTCGGTGTGCCTCTGGGCTTTGGTGGGCCGTATTGCGGCGTCATCGCCACCCGCGAACAGTTTGTCCGCCAGATGCCCGGACGCCTGGCCGGCCAGACCACCGACCGCAACGGCAAACGCGGCTTCGTTCTGACTCTGGCTACGCGCGAACAGCACATACGCCGCGAAAAGGCGACCTCGAATATATGCACCAACCAGGCCCTGGTCGCGCTCATGGTCAATATCTTCATGACCATCTACGGCAAAGTGGGGCTAAGGGAACTGGCCAAACAGAATCTGGCTAAAACTGCCTACGCGGCCGCTCAATTCAGCAAACATGCCAGAGTGTTGTTTTCCGGCGCGCCGCGTTTCAACGAATTCGTGGTCCAGACCAGCGAAAGTCCCTACGCCATCAACAGCCGCCTGCTGGGCCACAAAATCGTGGGAGGACTTCCCCTCAAAAAGTTTTATCCCGAGCTGGGCCATGCTGCGCTGTGGTGTTGCACCGAACTGACCACGCGCAGCTCGATCGATACCGCGGTCGGCCTGGTCGCCGAAAGCGAACGCTCCGTGCGATCTGCAAAGGAAGAAGTGGATGTGCAGGAGGTGGCACGGTGAAGCACATGACTCGCAAGGCCACCCGGCACGTCAGCCAGAATGAGGGCCTGATTTTCGAGAAGTCTTCGTCCGGAAAGGCGGCCTGGAAGCTGCCTCCGCTGGATGTTCCCGAGGTTGATGCCGCCGCGCTTCTTGGTTCGTCCGAACGAAAAGACCTGGGCCACCTGCCCGAAGTGAGCGAAATCGAAATCATCCGCCACTTCACCCGGCTTTCCACCTGGAACTACGCCATCGATCTGGGCATGTATCCGCTGGGTTCGTGCACCATGAAGTACAACCCGCGGGTGAATGAACTGGTAGTGCGCCTCGAAGGCCTGGCCAACGGACATCCTTACCAGCCCGAGCG
>DATGYF010000297.1:0-2830 GCA_035298145.1 Terriglobales bacterium
GGCCATACGGGCATAGGTGCTCATGGTGATCAGGTTCCAGCGTACGTCGTACACGGTCTGGCGCCCGCCATTCCCGCAGTCGACATACTGCATGGCATAACCTGCCGGCACGGCGCCATAAGACTGGGTCCAGTCGATGACGCCGCCGGAGGTCAGCCTGGCGCCATCCCCGCCATAAGAACCGCCACTTCCGGCTCCCTGTGCGTGTCCCTGGGTGCTGATGCTCCAGGCTGTACCCGCGCAGTCGGTCAGAGAGAGAGCGGCGACTGAATTTGCCGGCTGAGAGCTAATCTGCTCGAGTACGTGCTCCGCCACCATGGTGGACGATGTGTCCTGACTCGACCGGTGGTTGGTATAGAGCGAAGCGATGAGGAGGCTGGAAAGTCCCCCCAGACCGATGGCAAGAACGATCATCGCAATCAGGCTCTCGAGTAAGAACGACCCTCGCTGACGGCGGCGTGAAGCAGACGACCCGGACGTTGGTTTGAAGGTTTTCATAGGGCTAGTTGAGTGGCGACCAGGCGGAGCCGTTATAAGCCCACTCCCTGATTCTGGACGCTGGATTTACCGTTATTGCTTCCCACTGCCCGCCTCGTGTGTTCTGGATAAAGGTGACGTACGAGACCGGCAGGCCGTTGGAATCGAGATAGGGGCATGCCCCACCCGACACTTTGCAGGGCAGGCCGCGCGTGCCGAAGATCGGGATGGAGGTGTTTGCGACTGTGCCCACAGCGGTAGAAGGCAAGAATTGCGATGCCAGGTTGGCTGCCGCGGGTCCGGCGCCGAATGTCTGCGGAGTTACACCGGCGGCAAACACCATCATGGGTTCACCAGCGGTATAGGTGCCGTTTCCATTGATGTCGATGAAGGCCCTGGCTGGAACGGACCCGCTGCAAGGGGCGGCCGAGCCTGAGGTGCCGCAATCCACACGCACGGAGTAGTAGACGTTGTCCCGGACCGCCCGCACCCGCGCATTCTGCAGCAGGTTGGCGTAGTTCGTGCCCGAAGTACTGAGGCGAATCTGATTGGTTGCCGTCGAAGCCAATAGAATGCCGGTACCGGCGAGAATCAATCCCACAGCCAGTGTGATTAATAGCTCGGGTAAAGAGAAACCGCGTTTAGAGTTGATGGACATAGCTTGCTTCTCGAGAGTTATCAGCAGTATTTAACATAGTGGATCGAGACACGATGGGTAAGCTAACGAACGTACCGTTCGTGAGTTCACCAAAGTAATGAGAAAACTCTCATGTTCTGAGTAAGCTAGCCGGATTCAAGGTTGGGCCGATGCGGCATGGTGGGGACGCGCCAGCGTAAGCGAGAGGATCAGCAAGACTAGACGCCGCGAGCCTTGGAAAGGCCCTTTCCCGTTTTGGCGCCGGCGCCGCGGGCGCTGGGCGCGTACGCGCAGGTACGGAAATCATAGTGCCGCCCCAGACAATTCGCACAAAGGTGGACCTGATGAACTTTGCAATGAATGACCGGCGAGTCGCCATGGCAAACATCACAACCGCCGCGGACTCGTCGGTTTGAGTTCCTGGATTCTAGCGATGCCCCGCTTAGTCCTTTGGGAGGTTGAATCGCACGCGCCTTCAAATAAACACCCGAGGCTGCGATCAAAGAGCCCAGAGACAGGCAGGATGCGCCCAGAATGAGAAGACTGGTGTCGGGGTGCTCCCCCAGAGCGGCGGGCAGCATGATAATTCCGATGGACGCGGCGATTGCCCCCACGGCGATCAACCAGGTGCCGGTTTGTGATGACATCTGCGGTGCCTTTTTTGCGGAGTAGAAACGCGCTCGCCGGAACCGTGAGGTGGCGTGCAATTGCGAACATAGCGAGTTCTTCGGTTTAACTCCAGATGACGAAGGTCACCCCTGGGGCTGAATCACTACCGGATGACCGAGGTAACTTGTCTCCGCTTACCGCGGAACTCTAACATTCCGGAAGTATGGCGCTTACGTCCCTGGTGGTGTGTGCAGATCTGAAAGCGGTTCAGGTGCTCAGCCAGATTCTGCGGGAGCTGAACATTGCGGCGGAGCATTGCGGAGACCTGGCCAGCGCGGCAGGCCGTCTGGCAAGCCAGCATTTCGACGCAGTGGTGGTCGATTGCCAGGACCAGATGCCGGCCATCGAACTGATTGCGGGCGTGCGCAAATCGCCGATGAACCGGAGCACACTCATCATCGGTCTGGTGGACGGTCGAGAACAGGTACGGGATATTTTCGGGCAAGGGGCCAACTTCATTGTGTACAAGCCGGTTTCCGTGGAGCGGGCGGCGAGCAGCCTGCGGGCGGCGCGAGGTCTGATGGCACGGGAAAAGCGAATCAAACTGAGGATCGCTCTGCACGCACCGGCGTCTATCACCTACGCCGACGCGGAGAATGTGGCGGCCACGCTGCTGGACTTGAGCGAGGATGGACTGGCCATACAGTCGGAACGGCGGCTGCCTCCGCGCTGCAAGGTTTACTTTCAATTCAATTTGCCGGGAGATAAATCATCGGTGCGCTTGTCCGGCGATGTAGTGTGGCAAGACTCGTCGGGACGGGTGGGAATCCGGTTTGTGGATGTGCCCCAAACTTCGCGGCGCACCATGAATGAATGGATCAAGAACAGTCTGGCCCGGCTGGCGACGGCAGAAAAAAATGCGCCCAAGAAAGAACTGCCACCAGCATCGGAGGCCGTGGCCACGCGCTTCGCAGGTCTGGGGCTTTCGGCCGCATCTTCCAACCGCCGCATCCAGGGTCGGCGCGCCTGCCGTCTGAGCGCGGATGTGTTCCGCCTGGGCGAGGGCGTTCCCAATCGCTGTACTCTGAGCGATGTAAGCACGGGCGG
>DATGYF010000298.1:0-4526 GCA_035298145.1 Terriglobales bacterium
CATCGTTCCGGCATGTGGAACAATTTGTGTCCGCGGGGATGGTCTTTGTCTTCGACCACCCGCGTGACTTTGGGAATTACATCGCCGCCGCGCTCTACTTCCACCCAGTCGCCGATCTTGACCCCCAGGCGCTCGATCTCATCCATGTTGTGCAGGGTGGCGCGGCTGACCGTGGTGCCGCCGATGGGGACCGGCTTGAGCGCGGCCACCGGCGTGAGTTTGCCAGTGCGTCCCACTTGCACCAGGATGTCTTCGATCTTCGTGATGCCTCCGCGCGCCGCGTATTTGTAGGCGATCGCCCAGCGCGGCGCTTTGCCGGTGTAGCCGAGTTCCGCTTGCAGCGCCGTACGATCGACCTTGATGACGATGCCGTCGATCTCGTACGGAAGTTTTTCGCGCTTGGGCTCCTCCTGTTCAATAAAGGCCCAGATTTGGTCGAAAGATTTTGCCAGCTTGCGCGTCTTGTTGACCTTGAAGCCGGCGGCGTCGAGGGCATCCAGAGTCTTGGAGTGGTGGTCGAAGTAGGTACGGCCATCTTTCAGCAGCATGTAAGTGAAATAATCCAGCCGGCGTTCGGCAGTGATGCTGGGCTCGAGTTGCCGGACGGTTCCGGCGGTGGCGTTGCGCGGGTTGGCGAAAACGGACAGGCCTTTTTTCTCGCGCTCCTCGTTCATCTTCCTGAAGGCGGCAATGGGCATGAGCATTTCGCCGCGAACTTCAAAATTGGCAGGGATTCCGGCCTTCTTCAGCTTCTCCAGGGGAATCGAAAGCGGGATCGACCGCACCGTGCGCACGTTCAGAGTGACGTCTTCGCCGATGCTCCCGTCGCCGCGGGTGATGCCGCGGACCAGTCGGCCATTTTCGTAGTGCAGCGCCAGCGACATGCCGTCGAGCTTCAGTTCGCACACGTAGTCGATCTCGTCGCGGCCGCTGAGTTCATGCACCCGGCGCTCCCAGTTGTGCAGTTCGTCCTCGCTGTAGGTGTTGTCGAGGGACAGCATGGGCGAAGAGTGTGGCGCTTTGACAAAGCCTTCGCGAGGTTTGCCGCCGACGCGCTGGGTGGGCGAGTCGGGCGTCACCAGTTCCGGATGTTCTTCTTCCAGCTTCTTCAGCTCAATCATGAACTGGTCGAATTCGGCGTCTGAAATTTCGGGATCGTCGAGAACGTAATATCGGTATTCGTGATGCCGGATCTTGTCCCGCAGTGCTTCGATCCTTTTTTCGGAGCCCTTGGTCGCGGCAGGCATGACTGGAAGATTATATTCGGGAGGCGACTGTGTGGAGCGGGCGCCCTCGCCCGCTGCTTTTGACTTTGATTTTTAGCTTGCCTATTTCTTACTGTCGGCCTTTCGCGGGCGAGGGCGCCCGCACCACATTCAGACTTCCGATCCTGCCCTGGGGCGGAAAATCCGTTGGCGGGTATGGCCTGACTTCCGCCCCGCAAAGTCAAGATCAACATCACGATCAAAAGCTTCGGACAAATGTGTCCGACCCACACATGCTTGCGCTACACCAGGTCTTCTACCTTCAATGGTACGGCGCCGCCCTTCCAGGATGCCCGGAATCGTTTTTGCACGAAGGCCGCGTCGTAATCGCGCTTTTGCGCTTTCAGGGCCTGCTCCAGTCCGAACAGGGAACGCGGGTTACGCGGATGATGCTCCAGGTCGGCGCGGAAGACTTTTTCCGCACCCGGAGCATCGCCGCTCATCAGCAGTGCCGCGCCCAGCGACTCGCGCACCGGGAAGAACCAGTCTTCCGGCTCGTTGTACTTGAGCGAATCCTGCACCGTCACCGCGCTTTCCAGCAGGGCGATGGCGGTGGTGCTGTCTTTTTTCGCCAGCGCGATCTTCGCGCCCAACACATCCCGGGCGATCTTCAAGACGTCTTTGGTCTTGTTATTTACGGGCATGGCGAAGACCACATCTTCCGGCGTGTTCTTCTCCGCGCCGGCTACAACCTCGTAGTCGGCCTGGGCCTCATCCGGCTTGCCCTTGGCGGCCAGCGCCATGCCGCGGGCGAAATGCCAGAACACAGTCTCTGTCTTCATTTCGGGATCGGGTTTCGGCATCTTGAGAATGTCGTCCCAGCGGTGAAAGCGCACGTCAACCGCGATCGGGATGGTCACGAAGCCTTCGAGCGGCGGCATTTCTTTCACTCCGGGTCGTACGTGGGCAGCCAGCATTTGCGCGCTCTTGATGGCCTCGGGGTAATCGCCATTCATGGCCGAGCACATGGCGATGAAATGCAGATTGTGGCTGTAGTACATCATGGGATAGAGGCCCTGCGCTCCGCTGGACTTGATGTAGGCACGATCGGCAATGGCTGCCGCCTCATTAGTCTTGACCGCCGCAGCGTAGTCGCCGGTCCGTATATAGACATGGGCCGGCATGTGTACGATGTGGCCGGCTGCAGGCGCTAGGGCGGCCAGACGGTTCGCACCTGCCAGTGCCCGCTCCGGAGATGCTGAAGCCTCGACTGAGTGAATGTAGTAATGAATCGCCCCCAGATGGTTGGGGTCGCGCTTGATCACGGATTCGAGCGTAGCCACGATTTCCTCGGTGCCGGCTTCCGGCGTCCCGTCGCGGTGCCACAAGCCCCAGGGGTGCAGGTTCATCCCGGACTCGGCGAACAGCGTGGCGGCATCCAGATCGTCGGGAAAGTTCTTGACCACTTCGCGCATGGCATCGTGATACGCCTCGGCCGCCTGCCTGCGGTCGGCTTTCGGATCAGCCGGGAATCGCAGCGCCATGGCCTGAATGTATGCTTGCTCAGCGGGCGAAGCGCTGGCCGAGAGATCGACCGCTTTCTGGATGGCATTGTGGGCCTCGGCAAAGCGCTCATCGCTGGCGGGATCGTTGTAGTTCGGTCCCACGGCCTCAGCCACTCCCCAGTACGCCATAGCGAGTTTGGGATCGAGTTGGGTGGCGCGTTGGAATGACCGTGCGGCTTCATCGTGGTTGAAAGCGTAGATCAGGCGCAATCCCTGATCGAAGAATTGCTGCGCCTGCGGATTCTTGGTAGAGACGGCGTGATGCAAGTCTCCCAGTCCGGTCATCAGCGTGGCCGGCTTCGGCTGTGCGTGGGATAAATGATTCTGGGCCGGATGGGTCTGAGCCGCGACCATGCCGCTCAGCAACAGGGCGAACAAAAGCGAGAGCCAGGTTCTCATGGCAGTCCTCCCTCCAATGATGAATTGCCGGTATTAACGACGAACGGGCCCCGAGCAGAGGTAGCTTAGTAAAAAGCCCCGCGGGGCGCAACCGGAAGGCCCGCTCTGGCTTCCAGTACAATCCATCCTGATTTCCCATTCGAATCTTGATGCGCAAGGCCGCTCTTTTCTACAACCCGCTCTCTGGCCGGCGCCGCACCCGGCGGCTGGCCAACGTCGAAGCGGTGCTGGCAGTGCTGCGCCGAGGCGGGGTCGAGGCCGGGGCAGAGCCCACGCAGAGCCAGGCTGGCGCGGGCGAACAGGCGCGCCAGGCCATCGCCAGCGGATGTGACACCGTCATCGCCTGTGGCGGCGACGGCACCGCTCATGACGTGCTCCAGGGCATGGTCGGAAGCGAAGCCGCTCTGGGCATCATCCCTCTGGGCACGGCCAACGCCCTGGCTCACGATCTGCGCTTGCCGCTTTCGCCGAAAGGTGCTGCCCGGGCGCTCCTGACTGCCACGCCCCGGCGGATAGCCCTGGGTCGCGTGGAATATACAGATCTTGAAGGTAAGCGCGGCTCGCGCTTCTTCACGGTCGCAGCCGGCATCGGCGCCGATGCGCACCTGTTCTACAAGTTGAACCCGCTGCTCAAAGGCCACCTGGGCATGGCCGCCTACTACGCCAAGGCGACGCGACTGTGGCTGACCCATCCCATGGAAAAATTCGCGGTCGAGATGCATCCGGATTCGCCGCTGGAGGTCTCGCAACTGCTCGCGGTCCGCATCCGCAACTTTGGCGGCGTGCTGCGCGAACTGGCGCCGGGCGCCACGCTCGACCGCAACGATTTACGCCTGGTGCTCTTCCGTACCCGCAGCAGAATGGCGTACCTGAACTACATCGTGCGCGGCCTGGTAGGAGCGCGCTGGCAGGTGGAGGGAATCGATCTGATGGATGGAATCAAGATCGATTGCCGGGCGCGGGCTGGTGCGGCCGCGAACTCCCGCATTTTTGTTGAAGCCGACGGAGAATTGCTGGGGACCCTGCCCGCCACGATCAGCATCGTCCCCGACGCGCTGAAGTTGCTGTTCCCGTATGGGTCGGACACTCCTGTCCGACGCCTTTGATTTTGATTTTTGTTGTTGCTCTCGTGGCTTAGTTCAAACATCAGAATCAAATTCAAAAGCGTCGGACAAAGCCTGCCCTGAGCGAAGTCGGACAGGAGTGTCCGACCCACACATGTTGCCGTGCACGCTACAATAGCCTTTGGAACCCGTCACCCACTTTCTCACCGGAGCCTGTCTCGCCCGTACCGGCTTCAACCGGAAAACAGCACTGGCCACCGCCACGATGACCCTGGCGGCGGAAGCTCCCGATA
>DATGYF010000299.1:0-3332 GCA_035298145.1 Terriglobales bacterium
TGGTGCCGGGAGGGGGAGTTGAACCCCCAAGGTACTAAGTACCGGCGGATTTTGAGTCCGCTGCGTCTGCCAGTTCCGCCATCCCGGCACTTGGTGGAAGTGCTAGATTTGGAAATAGATATTTCACCACATTCGTTTGTCGCTCGCACCCGGGAGCGCGAAACTGTGCAATGGAGTGCACGTATTCGCAGATCTGCACAGGTCACGGCTCATGCGCTTTGCAATCCATCCCTCCCAAACGCCGCATGGCGAGATCATGAGAGCAACTTGCGAAAGATTTTATCACCTTCCAGTGTCATTACACTTAAGGCCCTTCTCTTCGAGAGGTCGGTAGAAAAACTTGTCGCAGACTCCAATCTCCAGCTTTGATTGCGGGGCCGCTCATCGTCCAGCTACCGAGTCTAGCTAACCGCTCTATCTACCGGCCCGGAAATCTCCGCGCCTGGAAACAAATCGCGGCCAGACGGCGTGCATGTCATATCATGTTGGGGCAAAGGAGCAGTATTACCCTCCATCTATGCTCATGCGAGTCAAAGTTTGTCTCCTCATGGTCCTGATCTGGGTCCCGGGCCTGTTCGGCGCCGATTTTGCCATGAAGGTGACGGACAAGAATTACCTCGATGCTCAAGGTTTCAGCGTTTTTCTCTACGACAGCACATACCATCCCGTTTTTGTGGACCAAAAGAACACAGCGATGGAGATGATTCTCCACGGCCAGCGCATCGCCACTAACGGCGACGTCCGCCTGATGCCAACGCCCGAGCAGTGGGACCTCGTGGCAACCCTCAAAGGCCGCCATGCCGACAAGGCGAACAACCGGTTGACCGCCAACCTCGCTTTCCCGACCTTCGACTTCGATTACACGCTGGAAGTGGCAGCCGAGCCAGGCGGCGTGGAGGTCAGCATCAATCTCGACAAGCCGCTACCCCAGAAACTGGCGGGGCGCGCGGGCTTCAACCTGGAGTTCCTGCCCTCGATCTACATGGGCAAGACTTACCTGGTGGATGGAAGCAAAGCCGGCATTTTTCCGCGTACGCCTAACGATCCTATGACGAAGGTTCTGCCCCTGCCTGATGAACCGAAAAAGGCGTACTACCTGGAGGACTGGGACAAGGCCAAGGGATACACTCAGCCGTTGCCGTTCGCCGAAGGCAAGAGCATCACCCTGGGAGTAGATGATGCGCTGGCCCGGGTGAATGTAGTCTCCGATACGGCTAACCTCATGCTGTTCGATGGACGCGACCGGGCGCAGAACGGCTGGTTCGTGTTGCGTTCGCTGATCCCCTCGGGCAAAACCACCCGCGCCATCGTCTGGCACATCAGGCCGGACCTGATTCCAAACTGGACCCGGCCCCCGATGATCGCGCACAGTCAGGTCGGCTATGCGCCGGGCTTTTCAAAAGTGGCCGTCCTCGAACTCGACCCAAAGTATAACGCCCCCAAGACGGCCAGAGTCTTGCGCCTGATGGAAGACGGCTCTTATAAGCAGGTGTTCGAGGGCCCGGTCACGCCTTCAACACCCTGGCTGCGCTACGTCTATTCGAAATTCGACTTCACTCCCGTGAAGGACCCCGGCCTCTATGTTCTCGAGTATGGAGGCCAGCGCACGGCGCCCTTCCCTATCTCAAAAGACCCTTACGCCAAAATCTGGCAGGACAGCCTGGACCATCACATTGCGGCGCAGATGGATCATGTTTCGGTTCGCGAAGGCTACCGCCTGTGGCATGGCGCTTCGCACCTGGATGATGGCCGTATGGCGCCCGTAGTTGGGGAACAATTCGACGGCTGGAACCAGGTTACGGCAATGGACGGGAAGTACAGAGGCGGCGATCACATCCCTGGGATGAACGTGGGCGGCTGGTACGATGCCGGCGACTTCGATCTCGAGGAGCCTGCGCAACTGAACGTGATTCAAAGTCTCGCTCTGGCGTATCGCGAATTCAATCTCAGGTATGACGAGCTTACTGTGAATGAAAATTCCCGTGAGGTTGAGATGCACCGTCCCGATGGCGTGCCGGATACGGTGCAGCAAGTCAAGCACGGCGCGCTGCTCATCCTGGCGCAGTTTCAAAACATCGGCCACGCCATCCGCGGCACTCATGAACCGGATCTGCGCCAATACACACACCTGGGCGACGGAGCGTCGAAAACTGACGGACGCATTTACGACCCGAAGCTCGGCCCGAACGAAACCAAGGGCGACTACTCCGGCAGGCCGGACGACCGCTGGATCTTCACCACCAACAACCCATATTTCCAGTGGAATGCCATTGCGGCGCTGGCAGCTGCGGCGGATACGCTGAAAGGCTGGGATGACCCATTAGCGAAAAACTGCCTCGAGACCGCGATCAAAGCATGGAAAGATGCGAAGGCCCATCCTGCGCAGTATCCGGTTGACCGCGGCCCCGGCAGAGAGGCTCCGGCAGGTGCGCCCGCAGCAGGTGTACTGGCCGCATCTCAGGGTGTGGTCTCTGGCGCTCAGGGCGGCCGCAACTCACGAGGCAGCTCGGCTACTGCGACTAGCCCCGGCGCCACCGGCGCGCAGACCGCGCCACCACCCGGCCGTGGCGGATCTGGTGTGGGACTGGACTGGGCTGCGGCTCTCGAATTGACCATCGCTACTCATGGTGCCGAGCCATACAAGTCGCGCCTGCAGGAATTGTTCCCTCAGATGATTACCCCGCAGCAGATGGACCTCCATGGTTGGACAGCAGTCCGGGCATTATCTTATCTGGACGCGAGCGCGAAAGCTCAAATGCGGGAAGCGGTAAAAACGTACATGGCGGGTTTGGACACGCGATTGGACGCCACCCCGTTCGGCGTGCCCCCCAGTCTCGGCACCTGGGGCGGATCGGGCGCCGTGGTGGATATGGCGATCCGAATGTATTTCCTGCACAGAGCGTTTCCGGATCTCGTGGGCCCCGAATACACACTTCGCGCCGTCAACTACATTCTCGGCACGCACCCGGTATCCAGCACTTCGTATGTAGCCGGAGTCGGTACGGTCTCGAAGACGCAGACGTACAGCAACAATCGCGCCGACAATGCTTATATCCCGGGTGCCGTGATTCCGGGATACATCATCATCAAGCCGGATTTTCCGGAGTGCATCGATGACTTCGGGTTCCTGTGGTTTGAGGATGAAGCCGTCGTGGCCGGGTCGGCAAGCTGGGTCGTGGCCGGCAACGCTGCCGACGCGATCATAAAGGAATCGAACCAGACCCAGAATTGAAGCCGCCCCGAGCGGTGCCTGACGATTCTCTTTCGGGGAAGAAACTGATTACGGCGCGGGGTTATCGCATTCGTACCGTCTTGCGCAGGGATCGAGCTTT
>DATGYF010000300.1:0-1612 GCA_035298145.1 Terriglobales bacterium
GTGGTGTGAATCAGGCGGTCGTAATCGTCATCGGCAAGGCCAAAGTGCGGCGCGGTGAGGTCGCCGCAAAAGACCCGCATGCGCGTTTGGAAGTGTTCGTAGAAGCGCGGAAAATCCAGATGCAACTGCAGGGCCTGCCACAAGCGGCCGGCGGCCTCCTGGGGGTCGCGCGCGCGGACCAGCAGGTTCAGCGAAGCGCCGTGTTGCTCCAGCAGGTTGGCGGCCACGTGCGCGCCGATGTATCCGGTGGAACCAGTCAGGAATATCGCCACGTTGCTCCGTTCGTGCCGGTTTTGACCACTTCTCCGTTTTCCGCGGCCGCCGCGGGCTGCTGCAGGCTGCGCGCAGGACGCGCTTCCAGCGGGCGTCCTTCAATCAGAGGATAAGTCCATTTGCGCAGCGCCGGAATATGGATATTGATCCAGTAATCCCACCAGTCAATCGCCCGCGTGTTGTATCCGAACGCAGACTTCTCTTCTTCGGCCAAGGCATAAGAGAGCCTTTCCACATTATCGGCGGAAAAATCCTGCTCATTATGCAGAATAAACGGCTCGAACAGTTTGATCAGCTTCTCCACTTTTTCGAGATTACGCTCGGCGCGCACCAGCGGGGTCTTCTTCAAGGGCAGCGGCGACATGATGCGCTGGATCGATTTCACAATCGCTTTCTGGGCCGGCGCGGACATGCGGTTATAGCGTTCTTTCGAGACCGGGATGGCGTCCAGGCGCAGCCGCAGCCAATATTCCAGGCCCTCCTGGGCGCGGTAATGTTTGCGATGGGCCAGCGAGGTCAGCTCGATGGAACGCCGCATGTCGCACGGGTTGGTCACCGACGTGGCCAGCTGATAGAGCGGGTCGTGCCGGCGCTCAACGATGGCGGCGCCGATCAGCGTCATGCCGCGGCAGACCGAATCCACGGGGATAATGTCGAGACGCTTCTTTTCGTTCGAGGGAAGCTGGCGGAAGGATGTCCCCAGCAAGTACGAAAGCGACGCCGAGGTGTTGATACCCTCATTCCATCCGACAAACGGTTCTTCGACGGACGTTTCTACGATAGCGGGACGCACCACGGCGATAGGCAAACCCGCTCCGTATTTCGCCATCAGCGATTCGGCCAGACTCTTGGTCAAGGTATAGGTGTTGGGCCATCCCAATTCGGCGGCGCGCTTCATGCCGGCTTCGGTCAAATACTCACGCAGCCAGCGAAAACGATTTTTCCGGATCTGATTGTCCAGGGCCGATCCGTGCAGGTCCTTGGCCGCGTGCTCCTTGCTCAAAGCCTGCTGGCGCAACTCTTCGGTCACCGCCGGGCTCTCGGCCAGCTGTTCCGCCTGCTTTACAAAGGCATGCAGCGATCGCCATTCGACTTCTGCATCGAAGCCGGGAACTCCCGCCGGAGTGTAATCGGGGAGGATGGACTCGCCTACCCGGCCGTCCCGTGCACCCGCCACGTAGCAGGTGGAAAGATGCAGCAGTCCGGCATGGTCTGACTGGCGGACAAACTCCGTGACGTTCACTGCGGCGTCCACGTTGGTAGCCAAAGCATCGCGCAGATCAGGGTTGAAGTCGGTCAGACCCGAACTGTTGATGATGAGGTCGAGATTCTTGAGCAA
>DATGYF010000301.1:0-5063 GCA_035298145.1 Terriglobales bacterium
TGGACAGCCGAGGGCGGCTGTCCCCACACGGTCGCAGCCAGAAATCAGTGAGCTCGCAGCGCCGGCGGCGCCTGGTCGAGTGCCTGCAACAATTCCTGCTGCGATGCGGTGGCCGTCCCTCGCTTCATGACTACGATGCCGCCCGCGTAATTTGCCAGGTGGGCCGCGTCTTCGGCGCTGGCCCCGGCGGCGACCGCGGCGGTGAAGGTGGCGATCACAGTATCGCCAGCGCCGGTGACGTCAGCTGCCTGGTCGGACCCGAAGATCGGGATGTCGGCAGGCTTCTGGCGGCGGGTGAATGCGACCATGCCATCGCGCCCGCGCGTGACTACCAGCGACTGCAGCTTCATTTGCGACATGACCTGTTCGGCGGCGGCGCACAAAGTGCGCCAATCATGGCCGATGCGCACTCCCAGCGCCTCTTCCACCTCGGGCTCATTCGGCGTGGCCGCGGTCACACCCGAATATTGCAGCATGCGGTAGCGGGAATCGAGAACCACCGGCACCCCCTGGAGCCCCCCTCTATAACGGACCGCATTCAGGATCGCAGGCGTGGCGGCTCCGTATCCGTAATCTGAAATGAGCAGGACATCCGAGGCGCGAACGTACTCCCGCGCGGCCAGCACCAGCTCGCGTTTCAAATGACGATTGGGCTCAGCCTCTGGTTCGCGATCCAGGCGCACCACCTGCTGCCGTGCGGTGTGGGCCATGCCCGCGAGGATGCGGGTCTTGGTGACGGTGGCATAATTCCTGTCCTTCAGGACCCCGCTCACCGGGACATGTTTGTGGCGGAAAGCCTTGAGCAGCAGGCGGCCGGCCTCGTCGTCACCGACCACGCCGACCGGCAGCACATTGACGCCTAGGTCGGCGAGATTGCTGACCGCATTGGCTCCGCCACCGGGCATGATGCTGCGTTCGCGATGTTTGAGAATCAGCACCGGAGCTTCGCGTGAAACCCGTGAGATCTCGCCGAAAATAAATTCGTCGGCCACCAGGTCGCCGAGCACGGTGACTGTCACCTTGGGGAAGGATTCGACGATCCTTCTTAATCGCTCCGTGACTTTGAGGTGCTTGCTCATTCGCGCTCAGGTGCTTTCAACTTTGGGCGCCGAGGGCGAGACGCCCTCGGGACAGCCGGCAGGATGCCGGCGCTACAAAAACAATACCGATTTTCTCATGGCTGGCGGCTTCGTTCTGCAATCCTGGCGAGGATGGTATCCACAGCGTTAGCTGCGTCGGTCAATTCCATCTTGACCGGCACGACCGCCAGCGGGGCGAGAGCGGCCAGGTACCCGCCCAGGTTGACCGCATCTTTTTCCGTAGTCACAAAGCCGTCGGCTTCGCTGCGCTGTCGCAGGTCCAGCAAATCGCGTATGTCCTGCTCAGAGTATGAGTGGTGGTCGCGATAAAAGGCCTCGGCAACCGGTTCGATGCCGGCGGTGCGCAGTTGGCTGGCAAAGTTTTGTGGCCGCGCAATGCCGCAGAACACCACCGGCCGGGACGGAACGTTGGCGGGAATGATTCCACGACGCACTTTCCAGACCAGCTTCTGGTGGAGCGGAAAAGAGCTGGCAGACGCACCGCTGGTGAGCACAACTGCATCGGCGCGGCGGAGCGAGGCCAGCGGTTCGCGGAGTCGTCCGGCGGGAAGCAAGCGGTCGCGAGCATCTTCGGGAGTGACCAGCACGATATCGAAATCGCGGGCGAGTGAGCGATGCTGAAAGCCATCGTCGAGCAGGTGGAGCTGAGGTCCGAAGTTTTGCTCCGCAAAGGTGCCGGCAGCGTGACGGTCTTCGCCGACGACGACCGGGACCTTCAGACGCCGCGCTATCAGCAGAGGTTCATCGCCGAAGTCGCGCGCTGATCCGGCGGGATCGACCAGGGCCACGCCTCGGGTCTTGCGCCCATAGCCGCGCGAGAGGACATCGAACTTGATGCTTCTTTCTTTCAGCAACTCGCCCAGAAGCAGCACAAAAGGCGTTTTACCCGATCCGCCGACGGACAGGTTCCCGACGCTCACCACCGGGCCAGAGAGCCGCTGAGTGCGAGCGATGCCGCGGTCATAAAACGCGTTTCGCGCGCCAACCCCGAGGCCGAAGAGTGCGCTAAACGGATTCATGTCAAGACCGTGTGGGGACGGGTCTCCGACCCGTCCGGGCCGTGGCGAAGCCGCGGCTGGTTTTTCGCCTTATAAACTCCGGCACTGCACGTCAAACCCCTGCCATGGCTTCGCCATGGCCAGGGCGGGTCAGAGACCCGCCCCTACACGAGCAGCGTCGAGCAATTGTTCCAGGGCCCGCAGCGTTTTTTCCGTGGCGCCCATTTGCGATCGCAGGGTCTCCGCTCCGCGACGGCCCAGCGCGATTCGATCGGCTTCATTGGAAAGCAAATCCATCAGGACCAAAGGAAATTCTGCTGCTCCCACCACGCGGACAGCGTCCTTGCTCTGAAACAGGCTGACTATGTCGCGAAAATTTTCAGTGTGGTTGCCGACCATGATGGCCACGCCGTGCTGCGCCGGCTCAATGATATTGTGTCCGCCGCGCGGAACCAGGCTGCCACCCACGAATGCGACATCAGCCAGGGCATAGAGTGACGCGAGTTCGCCAATGGTATCAACCAGAAAAACGCCGCCGGCGATGGCATCGCCGCTCCACAGCGAGCGCCGCCAGAAGCGGATGCCCAGATGTTCCAGCAGCTGCGCGACTTCTCCAAAGCGTTCCGGGCGGCGTGGCGCCAGAATCATCACCGCACGGGGATGGCTGGCCAGCACGTTCTCGAACGCGCGCAACAGCAGCCCCTCTTCTCCTTCCACCGTACTGCCACAGACCACGACCGGCCCGGCTTGCTGAAAAGCTGAACGCAGGCTGGCGACAATCGCGGGAGGGCTCGGCATAGTCACATCAAACTTCAGATTGCCGCTTACCTGCACGCGCTCCGCGGGAGCGCCAATGTCGCGCAAACGGGATGCATCCTCCGCGGTTTGCGCCAGGAACAGGTCAACGTTTTGCAGGACCCTCTTCAGGACGGGCCGGAAGCGCCGGTAGCCCGGCCAGGAGCGGTCGGAAATGCGCGCATTCACCACGGCAACCCGGGCGCTCGCATGCGCCGCATGCAGAAAATTCGGCCAGAATTCAGTCTCGGCGAGGACAATCAGCCGGGGCCGCAGCGCCGCGAAATACGGTCGCATCGCAAACCGGAAATCCAGGGGGAAGTAGAAGACACTGTCCTCTCCAAAATGTTGCTTTGCCAGCTTCTGGCCCGTGGCCGTGGTAGTTGAAACCGCAACTCGATACTGGGGAAAGCTTCGCCGCAATTCCTTCACCAGGGCGCTGACGGCGAGTACTTCTCCGACCGAAACCGCGTGCACCCAGATCGCCGGACCGGGCTGCGGCCGCAGTCGCGAAGGTACTCTACCCAGGCGCTCGCCCAGGCCTTCGCGATACTTGCCGCGGCGCCGGGTCAACATCCAGTAAGGCAAACTGAGCAACAGGCCTGCCGCCAGAAGCGCGCTGTAAAAGAAGTACATGAAGGAAGAGACATTCTAACCGCAAGGCACCGATACGCAGGCCGGGCGCATCCTATAATCAACCATCATGTCTCGATCGGCTTGGAGGATACATGGGTTTCCGGCGGTGGCGGTTGCCGCCGTCGTTCTGGTTCCACTATTGTCCTGGGCGGCGAAAGATTTCGTCATGCCCCAGGCCCAACCCGCCAAGACCTACCCGGCGCACGATGAACATCCCCTGGAATCGGTCGCGGTCGCGGTGGATCCTTACGATCTGGCGGAAAAGACAAACATCTTTTCCGTGAAGTACAGCGAGATCGGTTTCCTGCCCATCTTCGTGGTCGTAACCAATGACAGCAACCAGCCGGTCCAGTTGGCCGGAATGAAAGCACAGCTGGTTACCGTAAACCGTGCCAAACTTTCTCCCGCGGGCCAGGAGGACATCGCGCGGCGGCTTGCCCGGCCTTCGGCCAACACCAACCGTTATCCCATTCCGTTTCCCACCAAGAAGGTGAAGGGCGGGCTGAGCAAGCAGGCCAGCGAGGAAATACAGAATGCCCAGTTTGAGGCCAAGGCGGTGGAACCGCACACCTCACAGTCAGGATTTCTGTTCTTCGATGTCTCGGGCATTTCCGTGCCGCTGGCCGGCGCGCACTTCTACCTCACGGGCGTGCGCGATGCCAAAGGGAACGAGTTGATGTACTTCGAAATCCCGCTGGAAAAATACCTGAGCGCTCCCAGTCACTAGAGCCATGTGTGGGTCGGGAGTATTCTGATTCAGCACTCTTAGCGTCCTTTGCGGCCTTTCTTGGCGAACTTTGCGGTCTAAGATTTTGAACGATTCAAGCGAGGTCAAACCCTTTACCGCAAAGGGCGCAAAGATGGGCCGCAAAGTTCGCCAAGGTAAGACCGCACACTTGAACTGTCCCAGCAATCAGGACACACAGTGCGTGCATTTATAATGATGGATTATGGTTGCTACGACTGAAGTCTCTCTGGCTGCGGGGTCCAAGTACGAGCCGGTCATAGGACTTGAGGTCCACGTCCAGCTGCTGACCGCCACCAAAATCTTCTGTTCCTGCTCTACGCACTTCGGCGACCGGCCGAATACGAATGTTTGCCCGGTCTGCCTGGGTTTGCCGGGAGCGCTGCCGGTGCTGAACCGCAAAGCAGTGGAGTTCGCAACCCTCGCGGCCATGGCGCTGAACTGCCGCATCAACGAAACTTCGGTTTTCGCGCGCAAGAATTATTTCTATCCCGACCTGCCCAAGGGCTACCAGATTTCACAGTACGACAAACCCCTGGCTGAGCACGGTGCCATTGAAATCAAGGTGGGCGGCGGGAGCAAGAAGATCGGCATCACCCGCGTGCATCTGGAAGAAGACGCGGGCAAAAGCCTGCACGAAGGCTTCGCCAACTCTTCGGAGACGACTGCCATCGATCTGAATCGCAGCGGAGTGCCGCTGATAGAAATCGTCAGCGAACCGGACATCGCGTCACCCGACGAGGCCTATGAGTACCTCACGCGCCTGAAGGAGATCATCCTCTACACCGG
>DATGYF010000302.1:0-9328 GCA_035298145.1 Terriglobales bacterium
GATGAAGTTGAACGGAACATTCGCCTTCACCACTCCGGTCTGAGCATAGGCAGATGCGGTGGCCAGCAGCAGGCCCAGGCCGATTAAAGCAAACAGTTGGTTTTTCATAAATCCTCCTCGTGTTCGAGACGGTGAAACCACTGCAGGATCAGCCTGTCTTCAAATGCCTTACTGCCTTGTTTCGCTATCGGCCGTCTCTGACTTTTGGCAGCGGGTTGAAAACCGTTGCTGCAGAGGGTGATTGCAAGCGGCGTGCCAGAGTTGCGGCAGGAACCAGCCCATGCTGCCTGGTGTTCTCAACTGCCTGACTGATTTGAGGTTGTCTATGGAGGGCCAGCACCCGCCTGAATTTGAAAGCGGGTTCCACACACGGTTCCGCTAACCCAAGTGTTAGCTGCGTCACCACTCAGGTTAATGACAGCGATGGGATCCGGATCTTGATTGTGCAGGACCGGGTCTCTGACCAGGTCGGCGGTGCGGAATACCGGTTGCCTGACACAAAATCTCAGAACGCAAGCCGGTGACTCGAGGCTTGAATCCTAAGCCTGCGGCCCTTCGGGCCGCCTGACCGGGTCAGAGACCCGGTCCTACACAATCACCAGTCTCACACAATCACCGGTCCTAGAGCCCCAGGAACATCTCCACGTGTACACGGCGGCACGATATATGCTAAACAGCAACCAGCATGTCGGAGAAAAATCCCAGGCTGATTGGAATCGGCGGTCCGTTAAAGGGCACGGCCTTCTCTCTGCCTGCAGGCGAAGTGTCGATCGGCCGTGATTCCTCGAACCAGCTTTGGGCGGCTGATCCAGCACTCTCACGCCGGCACTGCGTGGTGCTGGCCGACGGCGGCCAGTTCTCCATCCGTGATCTGAAAAGCCGCAACGGAACGCTGGTCAACGGCGTGCCGGTGGAGCAACAGCAGATACGGCACGGCGACCAGATCTATATCGGCGATTCCGTGCTCATCTTCCTGCTCAAGGAGGACGGAGAACATTTCGACAAGAATCCGGTTGAATTTCTGGAGACCACGCGTTTCGAAGGTTCTCCGCTTCTGCTTCGGGCGGAAGACTCCCTCTACCTGCAGCCCGACAAGATCGTGGCCAATTTGCCTCCAAGTGCCCGCCGGGCGCGGGACCTTAATTCCCTGCTGAAGATCGCCACCGGAATTGGCGGCATTCGCGATCGAGACTCGCTGCAATGGCAGCTTCTGGGTTTCATTTTCGACGTGGTCCCCGCTGAGCGCGGCGCCGTCCTGCTTTGCGATCATCCGGAAGAGTTCACTTCGACCGCCGCCTGGGACCGGGTGCGTGGCCCCGGCCATCCGGTCCGGGTCAGCCGCACCGTGGTGCAGCGGGTTTTGAGAGACCGCATCGGCCTGCTGGTAAGCGACGTCCTGGGCAACGAGGCTCTGCGCCAGGTCAAGACCTTGACGGAGCTGAAAGTCAGCTCCCTGCTTTGCGTTCCGCTGCTGGTGGGAAAGAGGGTCCTGGGCGCCATCTACCTGGACAGCACCAGCCCGACCACGGAGTTCGACGGAGATCACTTGCAGGTCATGACCGCGGTTGCAGGCATCGCCAGCCTGGCCTTTGACAACGTGCGTCACTGGGAAAAGCTGCGGCAGGAAAACCAGGAATTGCGCGCCGAAATCGATCTCGAACTTAACATGGTGGGCAGCAGTCCTGCCATGCGCAAAGTATTCGACTTCATTCGGAGGGTCGCACCCACCGATTCCACCGCCCTCATCCAGGGAGAGAGTGGAACGGGGAAAGAACTGGTGGCCCATGCCATCCATCGCAACAGTCCCCGCGCGGAGCGGCCTTTCGTGGCCATCAACTGCGCTGCCATCGCCGAGAGCCTGTTGGAGAGCGAGTTGTTCGGCCACGAAAAAGGCGCCTTCACCGGCGCGGCGGGGCAAAAGAAAGGCAAGGTGGAAGTGGCCGAAGGGGGAACGCTGTTCCTGGACGAGATCGGCGAACTTGCTCCCGGCCTGCAAGCCAAGCTGCTGCGCGTGCTTCAGGAACGCGAGTTCGAGCGCCTTGGCGGCACCCGGCCGATCAAGCTGAATATTCGCCTGGTGGCGGCGACCAACCGAAGCCTGCCGGAAGCGGTCAAGGCCGGCACTTTCCGCAATGACCTGTATTACCGCTTAAACGTGGTCAGCCTGCAGATGCCTCCGTTACGCGAGCGCCGCGAGGACATATCCGTGCTGGCCGACTATTTCCTGGCTAAAGCCAGCCGCAAGTGCCGCACGCGGGTGAAATCGCTGTCCGCTGAGGCCCTGGCCTGCCTGATGCACTACGATTGGCCGGGGAACGTTCGTGAACTGGAGAATGCCCTGGAACGGGCACTGGTGCTGGGCTCGACCGATTCCATTCTTCCCGATGACCTGCCCGAGGCCGTTCTCGAGGCCGCTTCCACCACCATGGCAGCGTCCGACAAATACCACGGGAGCATCAAAGAGGCCAAGAAGCAATTGATCCTGCAAGCCCTGCAGCAGGCGAATGGCAATTACATCGAAGCCGCGAGGACGCTGGGAATGCATCCCAATTCGCTGCTGCGGCTGATTCGCAACCTGGATTTGAAGGGAGTGAAAGCCGGCATGCAGGGGGAGGGATGAGGGCAGTTTCTGGTTTCTAGTTTCTAGTTCTGCGCGGTTTTGGGAAGGGCACGATTTCAGTCGTGCCACCACATGCCACGTGAATGGCGGCTTCAGCCCTTGAGGTTCGCTAGGATCTGGAGCTTCACACCCGAAACGGCGCACTCAGCAGCCTGGCCGGAAACATGACTACCGCCCAAACCAACGCCAGCACGCCATGGACGGCTATCCCAACCAGACGAAACGGAAGCAGGAGCACCCACACAAACGGGTACAGCACCAGGGCCAGCAGCGCCAGCGGCCAGCACACCACAAAAAGAATGCACCAGAGAAGAAAAGCTAACATGGCCGTATATCTCCTGCTTTATTCTACGAGGAAAAGACCCTGAAAGTTCCGCGCGACCACAGCCCAAAATCTGAGAACTGACAACCTGAAACTGACAACCGGTTTTGTGCTATCCGGTCTGTGGTTATCGAAACTTCGCTCAAGATTTAAAGGAAGTGTCTCGCACCTTTTCAGCCCGCCGACCTCTCAGGCGCCAGCCGGCGCAACGACTCTTCATACGGCGCACGCGCAATGCCTTTCTCGGTCACGATCGCGGTAACGTACTTCGCCGGGGTAACGTCGAACGCAGGATTCTCTACTTCCACGCCGTCAGGCACCATTTGGCGGCCGGCGATATGCGTGACTTCTTTTCCGTCGCGCTGCTCGATGGGAATTCCGCTGCCGTCGGGGGTTTCGAAATCCACGGTCGATAGCGGGGCCGCTACATAAAACGGAATGCCGTGTTCCCTGGCCAGCACCGCCACCGAATAAGTTCCAATCTTGTTGGCCACGTCGCCGTTGGCGGCAATACGGTCGGCGCCGACCACGATGGCGTTGATCTTCCCCTGATTCATCATGGCCCCGGCCATGTTGTCGGAAATCACCGTGGTCGGAATGCCATCTTTCATCAACTCCCACGCCGTTAATCGTGAACCCTGCAGGAAGGGACGGGTTTCGTCGGCATAGACGTGGATTGTCTTTCCCTGTTCGACGGCGGCGCGGATCACTCCCAATGCGGTGCCGTATCCACAGGTGGCCAGGGCCCCGGCGTTGCAGTGGGTGAGCACGCCGCCGCTGGACGGCATCAGGGTCGCTCCGTGACGGCCCATGGCCTGGTTGGCGGCGATATCTTCAGCATGCATGCGCTGGGCTTCTTCGACCAGAGCCTGCTTGATCTGTGGCAGCGGCCGCACCCGCAGCATTTCAAATTTGTCGCGCATGCGCTTGATCGCCCAGAAAAGATTTACGGCGGTCGGCCGGGTCTTGCCGATGACATCACAGATCTGGTCAAAGTCATGCTTCAGATCTCCGCCATTTTCAGCCTTGGAATTCTTCACCCCCAGCGCAATGCCCATGGCCGCCGCTACGCCAATGGCCGGCGCGCCTCGCACCACCATGTTGCGGATCACGTCGGCCACCTGGGTATAAGTCTTGCAGGTAACGTAGGTCTCTTCGGTAGGCAGCTTGGTCTGGTCAATGAAGCGTACGCCGGAATCGGTCCATTCGAGAGTTTGAATCATAGGGGCAGTCGTAAGTCGTCAGTCGTCAGTCTTCAGCAACCCCGCCGTCTCAGGTCTGACTAACGACTGAAGACCGACGACTGCCGACCATTTAGTTTTTGTGCACTTCGCAACGGATTCTCGGGTTGTGCACCACCGCCGGCTTGCCGCAGATTTCGCAACCGGAGCCTGCCACGGGGATGCCTGGTGAGGTCTCGTCGTTTTGCAGCAGGTGCTCTTGCCGCACTTCGCTGGCGGTAAAGACGGAAACAAACGGGGCCGGGGAGGCGGCTTGCTCCACGCTGGGACGCCCTCCCGCCTCCTCCCGTTCCACCAGGCAGAGCGCGCCTACCACCTGAAAGCCGAACTCTCTCGCCGCTTCAATGGCCTGCACCGTCGAGGCTCCCGTGGTGCAAACGTCGTCCACGATCACCACCCGCGCGCCCTTTTCCTGGAAGCCTTCGATGCGCCGTCCCGTGCCATGCTGTTTTTCCGCCTTGCGCACCAGGAAGCCATCCACTTCGCCGCTGGCCAGGGAAACCGCGACCACGATGGGATCGGCGCCCATGGTAAGGCCTCCGACAGCTTTCGGCTTCCATCCCCGGTTCCGGATCTCGTCGAGCACTACCTGCCCGGTAAGGCGCGCGCCCTTGGCCGTCAGGGTGGTGGTGCGGCAGTCGATGTAATAGTCGCTTGAGCCCCCGGAAGAAAGCTTGAACTGGCCCAGCCGGAATGACTTGGAAGCCAGCAAGCGCAGCAAATCCTGACGAGTGGAAGCCATCGCAGCCTAACGATATCACTTTCGAAGCCCGCTATTGAGTCATGCGCTCCAAATGCCGGAAGTGGTCCGTCCCGATATAGAGCACGCCAAAGAGCATCAGATTGTAGCCCACATGAATCAGGAGTCCAGGCGTCACCGAACGGGTCACCATGCGGGTGATGGTCAGGACCAGGCCGACCATGAACAGCACCAGCAGCGGGCCCCAGGCCTGTCCCAGCTGCTCGCTGTGCACCATGGCAAAAGCGATGCTGGTAGCCAGCACCGCCAGCAACCGGCCCCACCGGCCGGCGACCGAGGGGTCCGGGGCCGACGCCATGCTGAACCCTCCGAGCAGAATGGCCAGGACCAGCAGGACTGTCGTGGCGATTCCGAAGGCATGATTAGAAATCGCTCCCGCAGCCAGGCCCCAGGACACAGTGGTGGCGGCCGGCAGCAACCAAAGGCCGGACGGACGCTCTCCCGACTTCAAGCTTTGCGCGACCACCAGCCCGCCGGCCACCAGAAAAACCACGGCAGCCAGCAGCACCGCCCACGGCAGCGGAAGCCGGTGCTCAAGGTATCCCCAGGCGGACATGATCAGGACCCAGATGCACCCCCGGCGAAGCTGATGCGGCGTCATGAACAGCGTCTGCAGCCACCGGTCGAGCACTGGGTACAAGAATCCGCGGAAGAGCATCTCCTCGGCCAGGGGAGCGATGGCCACGCCAAAAATCATCATCAGATATGCACCCTGGCGGTTCTGGAAAAACTTGTCCATGGGCAACGACTTGGGAATCGGCAACAGCCGTGACAGTTCCCCCAGCACGACAGCCAGGAGCGCGCCTCCGCCCATGAAGCCCAGCCAACTCAGGTTCCCCGGCCACCGCCATCCCACCGTCTGCCAGAAAGGGCGTTGCCGGTGACGCGTCACCAGACCATACATGGCGATCAGCATGGCCAGGTAAGCCAGGGTCATGGCTGGAACAATCACCAGCGGCCCGGGATTTTTGCCCAGTTCGGCGGCCGACATGCCGTTCGCGGCCGAGCTATGCAAGACGATGACAAAAGATATCGAACTGAAAAAGAAGAGGGCCGCCACCAGGACCAGCCCCACAATCAGGAGATCGAGCCCACTCCAGGGCGGATTTTCGGCGCCCGGATTGATCGAGGCGACCGCTTCCGCCGGCGGCTCTATCTGCAATTCGGAAAGAGGCTGATCTGGTAAGGACAATTGAACCCGTGTGGGGCGGGCGCCCTCGCCCGCCGCCTTTGACTTTCGTTGAGTACTGAAATTCTTAAGAGCAACATCAACTGCAACAGCGGCGGACAGGAGTGTCCGACCTACACAAGCCCGTGTGGGGCGGGCGCCCTCGCCCGCCACCTTTGACTTTCGTTGAGTACTGGAACTCCAGCACAATTCTTAAAAGCAACATCAACAGCAACATCAACAGCAACATCAACTGCAACAGCGGCGGGCGAGGGCGCCCGCCCCACACAACAACTATGCGATCGAACTCTTCTGTCCGTTGGCAAAATATCCTGCCAGGGCCTGGCCGGTGTATGACTTCTTGTTGCGCGCTACCTGCTCCGGAGTACCCTGGGCTACGATGCGTCCGCCTTCTTCTCCGCCTTCCGGACCGAGATCAATGATCCAATCCGCATTGCGGATCACATCCAGATTGTGCTCGATGATCATAACCGTATTTCCCAGGTCGGTGAGCCGGTGCAGCACTTCGAGCAGCTTCTTCACGTCATCAAAGTGCAGGCCGGTGGTGGGCTCGTCCAGCAGATACATCGTTTTGCCGGTCTGCCGTTTGCTCAACTCCCGGGCCAGTTTGATGCGTTGGGCTTCTCCGCCGGACAGCGTGACCGCGGACTGTCCCAGATGAATGTACCCCAGGCCCACGTCCACCAGGGTCTGCAGCTTCTGCCGCACCTGGGGAATGTTCTCGAGAATCGGCAAGGCATCGGACACCGGCATCTCCAGCAGATCGGCGATCGATTGTCCTTTGTACTTCACCGCCAGTGTTTCCTGGTTGTAGCGTTTACCGCCGCAAAGTTCGCACAGCACGTAAACATCCGGCAGAAAATTCATCTCGATCCGCCGCTGCCCTTCGCCCCCGCAAGCCTCGCAACGCCCTCCTGAGACATTGAAAGAGAATCGCCCCGGCTTGTAGCCGCGCTCACGGGACTCGGGCAGCATCGCGTAGAGATCGCGGATCTGGGCAAAGACACCGGTATAGGTTGCCGGATTCGAGCGCGGAGTGCGCCCGATCGGCGACTGATCGATGCGAATGACTTTGTCGATATTCTCGGTGCCGGAAATTGCCTTGTGCGTGCCCGGCTCCTCCCGCGAGCGGTAGAGTTTCTGGGCCAGGGCGCGGTAAAGAATGTCGTTGACCAGCGTCGATTTGCCGGATCCCGAGACCCCGGTCACGACCGTCATTACGCCCAGGGGAAATACCACGTCAAGGTTCTTGAGATTATTTTCCCGCGCACCCAGCAGCGTGATGGCCGCCCCGTTGGGCGCCCGCCGCTCCGGGCGCATCTCGATCTGCATCCGCCCCGAAATGTAAGCCCCGGTCAGCGATTCCGGCACGCGCTCGATCTCCTGCGGCGTTCCGTGCGCCACCAGTCCACCGCCATGGCGGCCTGCTCCCGGACCAAGATCAATCACATAATCCGCCCGCCGGATGGTTTCTTCATCGTGTTCCACCACCAGGACGGTGTTTCCCAGATCGCGCAATTCCTCGAGAGCCTTCAGCAGCCGGCCATTGTCGCGATGATGCAATCCAATCGAAGGCTCGTCCAGCACATAGAGCACGCCTCGCAGCTTGGATCCAATCTGCGTGGCCAGCCGAATGCGCTGGCCTTCGCCGCCGGAAAGGGTTGCCGCCGAGCGCTCCAGCGAGATGTAGCCCAGCCCGACGGCATCCAGAAATTGCAGCCGCTCCACAATCTCGTGCACGATGCGGCCGGCAATGATGGCCTCGCGCCCGTTGAGTTTGATATTGCGCGCCGTCGCCAGCGCCCTCGACACCGGCAAAGCCGTGAAGTCGGCAATCGACATGCCGTTCACTTTCACCGCCAGACTCTCCGGCCGCAAACGCTTGCCCTGGCACGCCGGACATTTTGTGGCCGACATGTAGTCCAGCAGAAATTCGCGATAGGTGTCGGAGGTGGAATCGTCCACGGCTTGTTTGAGATATCCCAGAATTCCGCGGAAGCCGGTCTTCCTGTTCTTGCCGGCCAAGCCGCCGTTCTTTCCCGCCTCGCCATAGAGCAGCAGGTTCTGAATCTTCTCGGGAAACTTCTCAAAGGGCGTGGCCAGGTCGAATCCGTGGGCGGCCGCGGTGATCTGCAGCTGATGAATCAGGTTCTGCGAGGCCGATCCCGGCCCCAGTCCGCCTTCGAGCAACGGCTTCGACCAGTCGGTGATGATCCGCGCCGGATCAAATTCATAGCGGCTGCCCAGTCCATGACACTCGGGGCAGGCGCCGTAAGCGCTGTTGAAGGAAAACGACCGCGGCTCCAGTTGCGGCACGCTGATGCCGCAATCCGGACACGCCAGCTTCGCCGAATAAAGCTGCTCATCACCGCCCACCACCGCCACCTGGACCAGCCCGCCCGCCAGCTTCATGGCCAGTCCCACTGACAATTCCAGACGGTGTTCGATCCCAGGCTTCACCAGCAGCCGGTCGATCACGATTTCAATGGTGTGGTTTTTGCGCTTGTCCAGGGGAATGTCATCTTCGAGATTGACCAGTTCGCCGTCGATCCGCGCCCGGGCGAAGCCGTGCTGCACCAGTTTCTCCATTTCCTTCTTGAACTCACCCTTGCGGCCGCGCACGATCGGAGCCAGCACCATCACTCGGTCTTCCGGAGTCAGGCTCATCACGCGCTGCACGATCTGCTCCGCCGACTGGCGGGCAATGGCGCGCCCGCACTGGGGACAGTGCGGCACCCCGATCGAAGCAAATAAAAGGCGAAGATAGTCGTAAATTTCGGTGATCGTTCCGACGGTGGACCGGGGGCTCCGGCTGGTGGTCTTCTGCTCGATTGAAATGGATGGGCTCAGCCCGTCTATGGCGTCCACGTCGGGACGCTCCATCTGGTCCAGAAACTGCCGGGCGTAGGCCGAGAGGGTCTCCACGTAGCGCCTCTGGCCCTCGGCATAGATGGTGTCAAAGGCCAGGGAGGACTTTCCCGAGCCGCTCAATCCGGTGATTACGGTCAGGGTATTACGGGGGATTTCGACGTTTATATTCTTAAGGTTATGCTGCCGCGCCCCCCGCACCGAAATCTTGGTAATAGGCATGAAATTGGCGGGAGTTGCGACTGGCCTTCCGTAATTGGACGGCCCCACAGAAATGAAGGAAAGTGGGTTTGCGCGACTCTACTCACGTATCTTAGTTGCTAACAGC
>DATGYF010000303.1:0-13397 GCA_035298145.1 Terriglobales bacterium
GCCACGGTCTTGATTCTGATTTGTCTCCCGGCGCTGCCGGCGGCGGCCGCGGCTGAAGGCTCGTTCCAGCGCTCTTTGCAGGTCACCGGACCGGTACACATGGAACTGAGCACGGGCTCGGGCAGCGTCGAGGTGCGCACCGGCTCACCGGGACAGGTGCAGGTCACCGGACGCATCCGGGCCGGCGAATGGTTTAGCGGAAATGCCGGGGAAAAGATCAAGCGAATCGAGGCCAACCCGCCCATCCAGCAAAATGGCAATGATATTCGGATCGGCCGCATCGATGATCCGGACTTGCGGCACAACATTTCCATCAGCTATGAGGTGGTGGTGCCGGCGGAAACTGATTTGCGGGTCCAGAGCGGTTCCGGGGACCAGCGGGTAGATGGTATTCGCGGCCCGCTCGAGGTCAGCGCCGGCTCCGGAGGTCTGAAGATTTCCGCCATCGGCGACCGGGTCCAGGCCGAAACCGGCTCCGGCGATATCGATATCAACCGGGTCAAGGGCAACGTGCACGCCAAGACCGGCAGCGGATCGATTGACGCCAGTGATATCGCCGGCGCTTTTGAGGCCGACACCGGCAGCGGACGCATCACTCTGCGACAGACCGCACCCGGCTCGGTACGGGTGGACACAGGCTCCGGAGGCATGGAACTGCACGGAGTTCAGGGCTCACTTGAGGCCAAGGCGGGCAGCGGAGACATTCATGCCGAAGGCAGCCCCACCGGGGCCTGGAATGTGCACACCGGTTCCGGCGGAGTGCAACTCAAGCTGCCCTCCGACGCGGCTTTCGATCTCGACGCCCATACCAGTTCCGGTTCCATTTCGGTCGATCACCCGCTCACCGTGCAAGGCTCCATCGGACGCAAAGAGGTCCGCGGCCGAGTGGGTCGCGGAGGCGTGCCCGTGGAAGTGGAAACCGGATCGGGCGACATTCAGATCCAGTAGCTGACCTCGGGCATCGGACGTCAGGCGTCAGCCAATCCCAGGGGTTCAACTGGCCTGCTTAAATGATGGATTTCGAGGCCTGAGGTCCGATGTCCAGCGTCCGCTTTCCCGTTACCTCGGTTCCTTGACTCAGCTCTCCTGACGGGTTACTTTCGGCATTTCCGGGGAAAACTCTGTCTGCAAGCGAGGGGAAATTGGAGCATCGTCCGATCATCACGCTGACTACCGATTTTGGGCTTAACGATCATTTTGTGGGGACGATCAAAGGCGTCATTCTCTCCATTGCGCCCGAGGCTGAAATCGTGGATATCAGCCATTCCGTCCAGGCCTTCGATGTGTTGGATGGCGCGCTGATGATTGCGCAATCGTATAACTACTTCCCTTCGGGCACGGTGCATCTGGTGGTGGTTGATCCGGGCGTGGGGACGGCTCGGCGCCCCATCCTGGTGACCAGCGATCGGCACCACTTTGTTGCGCCCGATAATGGCGTGCTGTCCATGGTCTATGCCCGGGAAGAGCGCCTGCACATCCGCCACGTCACCGCCGAACACTATTCCCTGCAACCCGTGAGCAACACCTTCCACGGTCGCGATATCTTTGCGCCCATCGCAGCCTGGCTGGCCAAGGGGGTTGATTCAGCAAAATTCGGTGAAGAGATTACCGATTTCGTCCGCTTCAATCCGCCCAAACCCAAATCGGTAAACGGCAACACCTTGCGCGGCGTGATCCTGAAAGTGGACCGCTTTGGCAACCTCGTAACCAACATCACCCCTCAGGACGCTCCCATGCTTTTTGCCTCCGAGCCAGCCCCCTTCAAGCTGGTGGTAGGCCAGCAAGAGATTACGGAGATTCTCCCGAATTATTCCGAGGGCTCGCCTGGCCAGGTTTTCGGCATCCTGGGCAGCATGGGCTACCTGGAAATCGCTTCCAATCGCGGCTCCGCGGCTAAAATCGTCGGTTCCGGCAAAGGCAGCGAAGTGATGATTTCACTGGAAGGCGCAGCCGCCGCCGGCAACGGAAACTAGCTGAAGATGTGGCGCGGGCGCCCCCGCCCGCGGCTCTTGACTTTCAGTCTGAGTCTCGCGGGCGAGAGCGTCCGCGCCACACCTACACTACGCGCGCTTTGCCTTGGGATGCACGTAGCGCTCGATTTCCCCTGTCCATTTCAGAAAGCGCCAGAGATTGCTGCGCTCCCTCCACATGAACTCCCAGAATTCGAGGAAGCCGATCTGCTGCATCTTGACTCCACAATAAGTCTCGACCCGCCACAGCAGATAGGGACTCCGCCACGGAGTAAGGCGATGTCCGCGGGTCGCATTCCACAGAAATCGAAGCATGTAGCGCATGGCTGCATCCGAGTATAACGCTGGCGAGGTCAGTCTTCAGTCGTCAGCAGAGGCTGGTCTTTCTGAGAACTGACAACCAATGACTGACCACTAGAACAAACAGCTCATAGAATCACTCGCCCGCCAGCCGTCAGCAGGCTCTGGTTTCTCTGAAGACTGACGACCTGTTTTTCAGACCTGCTAAAATTTATGCTGCATGGCCGACGACGCCCGCCAGAAGGCCGAAGACCACTACTACGCCGCCCTCGATCTGGTCGCCGAAGGTGAGCAGGAGCGTGCCCTGGCCGAGTACCAGCATTCCCTGGCCGCCGATCCGGTTTTCACCGAGGCCATGCACGGCATGGCCCGCACCCTCCAGGACCTCAACCGCCTGGACGAGGCCATCGCGGTGGCCAAACGAATTGCCGAGCTCGATCCCGATGATGTGCTGGCCTACACCAGTTTGTCTGTCCTATATCAGAAAAAGGGCATGATTCCAGAGGCCGAAGCCGAAGCCAACAAAGCCAGGATTCTGGGATGGAAACAGCAGTTGAAGAAAAGCGGCTCCTAGCTTCTACTTTTGGCCTCTGGCTACTAGCTCTTAGCTTTTGGCTGGAAGCCAGGAGCTAGCAGCCAGCAGCTCACAGTTCATATTTCTTGGCCAAATGCCGGAACGAACGATAAGAAATCTTCAGTACTTCAGCCGCCCGGGTCTGCACACCGTTCGATTGCGCCAGTGCTGCCAGCAATAGTGAGCGTTCGATGCCGGCCACGTATTTCTCCATGTCCACGCCCTCAGGCAGGACCGAGCCTGGGGCGATGGAAACTGGTCCACCGACTCCGGCTGCCGCCGCCCTGGCCTTTGAACGTTCGGCGGGGAGTTCGACGTTGAGTTCTTCTCCGGTTTCGAGCGCTACCGCCCGTTCGATGGTATTTTCCAGCTGACGCACGTTGCCCGGCCAATCATATCCGGACAGCGCGCTCAGCGAATGAGCATTCACCCGCAAAATACTCTTGCCGGCTGCCGGAGCATATTTCTTCAGGAAATGATTGACCAGCACCGGAATGTCCTCGCGGCGCTCGCGCAACGGCGGCACTGAGACTGGAATCACGCTCAAGCGGTAGTACAAGTCTTCACGAAAAGTATTTTCGGCCACTTGCCGGTCCAGATCGCGGTTGGTGGCCGCGATCACACGCACATCGATGGGTATCTCGGTAGTGCCGCCTACCGGGCGCACGCTGCGCTCTTGCAGTACCCGCAGCAGTTTCACCTGCATGGTCAGCGTCATTTCGCTGATTTCGTCGAGAAAGATCGTGCCTTGGTCAGCCACCTCAAACAAACCACGCTTGTTCTGGTTGGCTCCGGTAAAGGCCCCTTTCACGTAGCCGAACAATTCGCTCTCCAGCAAAGTCTCGGGGAAGGCTCCGCAATTGATGGAAACGAAGGGTTCGCCGGCCCGCGGAGAACAAACGTGCACGGCGCGGGCCACAAGCTCTTTACCCGTGCCACTCTCGCCGTAGATCAGAATCGTACTTTGCGTGGAGGCCACGGTCCGAATGGTCTGTTTGAGCTTTTCCATGGCGGGGCTGGCGCCCACGATGTTCTCCAGCGAGTTGCGGGTGGCGGCATCCCGTTTAAAGGCAAAGTTCTGCCGGCTCAGCGCCATCTTCTCCAGAGCGCGGTTGATGGCAAGCTTGATTTCGTTGACCAGGCCGGGAGACTTGCGGATGTAATCGGCGGCCCCGCCCGCTTTTACCGCTTCCACCGCGTCTTCATAGTCGTCCACCGCGGTGATCAGAATGACGGCGGAATCGGGCGAGACCTGGTGAGCATAGCGCAGCACTTCGATGCCATCGGTATTCGGCATCTTGATATCGGTGACGACAACGTCATAGAGCGCGCTGTCGAGCTTCCGCTTGGCGTCTTCTCCCGACTTTACGGTTTCGACCTTGTGGCCCTCGCGGCGCAGGGCAATATCCAGCATCTCGCAGATCGAGCGCTCGTCGTCGCACACCAGAATGTTACCCATGCGCCCGGCCTCCCGTGCCCGCGGCGGCGGCTACTGCTTCCCCGGCCTGGGGCAGCAGCTGTGGTTTCGCGACCGGCAGTCTGGCGGAGATATTTTCCGCCGCCGCCACCCGGCGCAAGCGCAGAACGAAGACGCTGCCTTCTCCGATCTTGGAACGCGCCCACACCTTGCCTTCGTGCGCCTGCACGATCTGATACACGATGGCCAGACCCAACCCGGTGCCGCCTTCGAACTGCGACTGGAAGGGCTCGAAGATTTTCTCCACCAGCTGCCGGCTCATGCCGGGACCGGTATCGGCAAAGTTGATTTGCCAGTCTTCGCCAAACTGCTCCACCGAAACCCGGAGCACTCCTCCGGAACTCATGGCACGGACAGCGTTCTCGCAAAAATTCCAGAACACCTGCTTGATCTTGTCGCCATCGGCAATGGTGAAAGCCTGGTTGACGCTATAGAGCCGCTCGATCCGAATCCCGGTGTTCCCGGTCACCAGGCGGTGCTCCAGCAGAGTGAGCGTGTCTTCCAGCAGTGGCAGCAGATCGACAGATGCGAATTGATACTGCTTGCCCCGGGAATAAACCAGAAAGTCTGTGATGATGCCGTTCAGCCGTTCCGACTCCCGAGTCACGATCTGCAGCAGCTGGCGGTGCTCTTCGCTGAGGTCAACGATTCCGGAGAGCATGCTGACGGAGCCGGCAATCGACGTCAGCGGGTTGCGGATTTCATGCGCGATCGCAGCCGCCAACCTTCCCACCGCCGCCAGCCGGTCCTGAATGCGCAGGTCCCGCTCCAGGCGGCGGATCTCGGTCAGATCATCGAAGGTGTAAACGTAGCCAATCGTATTTCTCCCGGGAACGGCAAGAACCGTCGCCATCACCCGCAGGGTCTTGCAGAAGCCGTTTGCCGCCACAAAGCGCACTTCTCCATGGGCGCGTTCTGAATCGGCGATGGGCAACGGGTCAAGAAAGAGCTGCTCCACCGCCTGTCCCAGAAATTCGCTTTCCGAGCGCTCGAACAACTTCTGTGCGGCGGGGTTTGCCAGCGTGATGTAGCCATCGAGCCCGGTCGTGATCAGGCCTCCGCTGATGGACTGAATGATATTTTCGTGCAACGCCTGCAGGTCTTCCAGCGCCCCGCTGGTGTACTTCAGCTTGACATCGACCTGATGCAGCTTCGCCGCCAGCAATCCCGCCAGATAGGCCACTGCCAGGTAGCCGAACAGATTAACGAAAATGATGGCCTGGAGAGCTCCCATCCCGGGATGGGTGCTGGAGTACGAAGGAATCACTTCGAAATACGTCAGTTCCAGGACCGCGACATACAGGATGAACGCCAGCGCCCCGGTCAGGTAGGCCCAGATCCGAGGCAACAGGATACAGGCCACGGTGATCACCAGGGGATAGAAGAAGTTCAGAGAGCTGTCCACGCCGCCGGTGGCATAGACCACGAGCGTGACCATGATCAGGTCGGTGATGACTTGCAGGACAGACTGGATGCGGCGTTCTTCCCAGAAGGAAAGCAGGAGCAGGTAGAAGATCGAGACCGCATACCATAGCAAAATGACATCGATGAACAGGCGCAGGGGAAAGGGATTCGGCGTGAGCCGGGCGATGGCCAGCTCGATTCCCAACAGAAGGGTCAGAACAAGGATGCGAACCTTGACCAGCCAGGCCAGCCAGAGCCGCTCATCGAAAATGGATTGCATGCGAGATCCGAGTCCTGAACCCCAGTCGTCAGTCGTCGGTCATCAGTCGTCAGAAAGTGCTGAAGACCGACGACCGACGACTGACGACTGCTCTTGTACCTAGCCCGCCAGTTTGGCGATCATCGAGAACAACGGCATGTAGAGCGAAATGACGATGCCGCCGATCATGATGCCTAACAGGCCGATGATGACCGGTTCCAGCATGGCCAGCATGTCCTTGGTGGCGGAATCGACTTCGTCTTCGTAGAAGTCGGCGATTTTTTGCAGCATGGCATCCATGGCGCCCGTGGCCTCGCCGACGCCGATCATCTGGGTCACCATGTTGGGAAACACGCCTGATTCCCGCAGGGGGTCCACGATGGTTCGGCCTTCTTCGATGGCCTTGCGCACCTTCATCAACGCCTCTTCCAGCACCGCATTGCCTGAGGTGCGGGCGGTAATGCTCAAGCCTTCCAGGATGGGCACGCCCGAGGTGATCAGGGTACCCAGGGTCCGGGTAAAGCGCGCCACTGCAATCTTGCGCAGCAGCGTGCCCAGAATGGGCAGTTTGAGCAGGGCATAGTCGAAGTAGTAGCGGCCCTTGGGATTCTTGCGAATCTGTTTCAGGCCGACCACCAGGCCGACAACCCCGACGATAAAGAACCACCAGAACTGGCCGACAAAGGCGCTCAGGCCCATCACGATCCGCGTGGGCAACGGCAAGGCGACGCCCAGGCCGATAAACAGGTTGGAGAAAATCGGAACCACCCACTTCAGCAGCGCGCCCACGATCAGGAACGCCAGGCTGACCACCGACACGGGGTAGATCAAAGCTGACTTGACCGCCGCCCGCAACTTGACCGCTTTCTCGATGTAAATGGCCAGGCGCTGCAGGATGATGTCGAGAATACCGCCGGTTTCGCCGGCTTCAATCATGTTGGTGGTGAGATCGTCGAAGATCTTGGGATAGCCCTTCATGGCGTTGGCCAGAGTAGCGCCGCCTTCGACCGTGGTACGCACTCCGGTCAAAGTCTTCTGGAACGCCGGGTTTTCCTGGTTGGCCGCCAGAATTTCCAGACACTGCACCAGCGGCAGGCCGGCGTCGATCATGACCGAGAACTGGCGGAAGAAAATAGCAATGTCCTTGGTCTTGACCTTGTTCATGCCCAGGCTCGGCATGGCAAATTCCTTGCCCTTTTCCCGGATGGGTCCTGGCGTGATACGTTCGCGCCGCAACTGGCTGGTCAGCGCTTGTTTGTTGACGGCAGTCCGCTCGCCACTGATCTTCTGACCGGACTCATTCTTTCCCGAAAATGTGAAAACTGGCATGGTAAACCTCTCCTCGCTGCAATTCGTTCTTACCCGCCGCTGTTCCGGCGTTCAAAACCGCTTTCCCTCCGCACTCGTTTCTACCGCTGGAGGCGGCAGCTACACCCACTCCCCATTCCTGCCAATACCGCTTAACGCTTGCCGGGTGCGGCGCCCTTCGCCAGGGCCGTCGGCTGATTACGATTCAGACCCGCGCCCCGGTTGATCATTTCCGTCAACTCATCCGTATTGCTGGAACGCGCCATGGCCACTTCCAGAGTGATCTTTTTCTGGAAGTACGCGGTCGCCAGCGCCTGGTTAAACGTCTGCATCCCGAACTTGTCCTGGCCGGACTGCATGGAAGAGTAGATCTGGTGGATCTTGTCCTCGCGGATCAGGTTGCGGATGGCGGCATTCGGGACCATGATCTCCATGCACATGGCCCGCCCCTTGCCGTCCGCGGTCGGCAGCAGGCTTTGGCACATGATGCCTTCCAGGACCAGCGACAGCTGCGCCCGAATCTGGGGCTGCTGGTGGGCCGGAAACACGTCGATGATGCGGTTGATGGTCGAAGACGCCGAGTTGGTGTGCAGCGTGCCGAACGTAAGGTGGCCGGTTTCTGCGATACGCAACGCCGACTCGATGGTTTCGAGATCGCGCATTTCGCCGATCAGCACGACGTCCGGGTCTTCACGGAGGGCGGCGCGCAAAGCGTCGGCAAAACTCTTGGTGTCAGCATGCAACTCGCGCTGGTTCACCACGCAGTTCTTGTTCATGTGCACGAATTCGATCGGGTCCTCGATGGTGAGGATGTGGTCGTGCCGCTCGCTGTTGATCTTGTCGATCATGGCCGCCAGGGTGGTCGATTTGCCCGAGCCGGTCGGACCCGTCACCAGCACCAGGCCGCGCGGCTTGTCGCACAGCTTGCTCACAATAGCGGGGAGTCCCAGCTGGTTGAACGACTTAATCTCAAACGGAATCAGACGGAAGACGGCCGATGTGGCTCCGCGCTGGTTGAAGGTGTTGGCGCGGAAGCGGGCCAGGCCTTTCAGGCCGAAGGAGAAGTCCAGTTCGAGGTTTTCTTCGAAGCGGTGCTTCTGCGAGTCGGTCATGACGCTGTAGGCCAGCTGCTTGGTTTCCGCCGGCGTCATCTGCGGCAGATCGAGCGGCACCAGGTGTCCGTGCACTCGAATCTGCGGCGGTGAATTGGTGGTGATGTGGAGGTCGCTTCCTCCCATCTCCAGTAGCCGTTTCAGCAGATCACTTAACGAAAGCGACATAGTCTCCCCTTTTTCTTTCTGAACTCGTTCTTGCCAAACTCAGTGAATGGTCTCGCGTGCCACTTCTTCCAGCGTGGTCAAGCCGGCGGCAACCTTGATCAACCCGCTGCGGCGCAGCGTGATCATGCCGCGCTCAATTGCCTTTTTCTTCAACTCCAGGGCCGAAGCGCCCACCAGGACCAGTTCCTTGATCTCGTCATCCACTTCCATCACTTCGTACAGGCCGGTGCGGCCCTTGTAGCCGGTGTTGTTGCAGGTGCCGCAACCTTTGCCTTTCTTGATCTTTACCGTCTTGGCTTCTTCCGGGGTGTAGCCTTCTTCGATCAGCGCCTGCACCGGCATATCAATCACTTCGGCGCACTCACCGCAAATGCGGCGCACCAGCCTCTGGGCGCAGATCAGGTGTACGGAAGTCGCGACCAGAAAAGGCTCAATACCCATGTTCATCAGCCGTGTAATCGTCTCCGGAGCGCCGTTGGTATGCAGCGTGGACAGCACCAGGTGGCCCGTGAGAGCGGCCTTAATGGCAATTTCAGCGGTTTCAAAGTCGCGGATTTCGCCCACCAGGATGATGTTCGGGTCCTGCCGCAGGAAGGCGCGCAGCGCGGCCGCAAAGTTCAATCCGATCTGTTCCTTCATCTGCACCTGGTTGACTCCCGCCAGCTGAAACTCGACGGGATCCTCGGCCGTCATGATGTTGGTGTCAGGTGTATTCAGGCGCGCAATGGATGAATACAGAGTGTTGGTCTTGCCCGATCCCGTGGGGCCGGTGACCAGCACCATGCCGTAGGGCTTGAGAATTGCTTTCTCGAACTTGGTCAGCGATTCCTGCTCGAATCCGAGCTTGGTCATGTCCAGGCGCAGGTTTTCTTTGTCCAGCAACCGCATGACGATCTTTTCGCCCCACAGCGTAGGCAGCGTGCTGACCCGGAAATCCAGCTGCTTCTTGCGTCCGCCCAGGCTCATCTTCAGCATGATGCGTCCGTCCTGCGGCAGCCGCTTTTCGCTGATGTCCAGCTTGGCCATGATCTTCACGCGCGAAGTGATGGCGTCCTTCAATTTCAGCGGCGGCGACATGATGCTCTGCAGCACGCCGTCAATGCGGAAGCGCACGCGGAACTCTTTCTCGTAAGGCTCCATGTGAATGTCGCTGGCCCCCCGCTTCACCGCGTCGGTCAGCACCAGGTTGACCAGCTTCACGATGGGAGCTTCATCGGCCGCCTTCTCCAGGTCGGCCAGTTCCATCTCGGCTTCTTCCGACTGCAGTTCGACGTCAGCTTCGCCGATCTCGGTCATGGATTGCATGACTTGCTCGAGATCTTCCTGCTGCGTGGTGCCGTAGGCCTTCTCGATGCCTTCGAGGATGGAGCTTTCGGACGCAACCACCGGCTCAATGTTGAAGCCGGTCATGAACTTGATATCGTCCATGGCGAAGACGTTGGTCGGGTCCACCATGGCGATGGTCAGCGACGCGCCCACCCGGCTCAGGGGCAGAATCTGGTAGCGCTTCGCGGTCTCGAAAGGGATCAGCTTTACGACTGAGGGATCAATTTCAAAGTAGGAGAGATTGATGGCCGGCACGCCGTACTGGCGCGAGAGAAAGTTGGTGACGTCCTCATCGGTCAGGAAGCCCAGCTTCACCAAAGCCGAGCCCAGGCGAACGTTGGTCTCTTTCTGGACCTTGGTCGCCTGCTCCAACTGCTCCCTGGTGATGACCTTCTCTTTGACCAGAAGATCACCCAGCCGTTGAGACATACTTCGATCTCCTATCTGTGCGTCAGATAAATTCGGTGTACGAATGCGGCGCGACTTCTGCTGCTTTTCGAGGGGAGAAGTTGCAGCCTATCGCGTTGACACAAATTGTCAACGTAACCGGGTTACGGCACCAGTAACTTTAGTGCGTAGGACTTCTGGGTAAAGTCTGCAAGCGGGAGATTCAACTCCCGCAGAAACCGCGCGATTACAGGGGAAAGACCGCGATGCAAGGGAAAAATCAGACGAAACGGGGCGGCAGGTTTGAATGACTTCGGTAATGGGGTGAGGTTCGAAAAAGCCGGGGGCGAGCGGTGGGCCATTGGTTAAGTTTCTCGCCCGGGATGATTTTGGGGCACCCCACCTTGTCCCTCCGCTTTTTGGAGAGACAGGGTAGGGTTTTCATATCAACGTTCGCTCGGGTCAAAGACTGACGCGCATCTCTTTTTTCGTGAAGCACGACGTGGCCGTTGCCGCACGTCTTCGACTTCCCCGCCCGGTCTCTCCAGAAAACGGAGAGACGAGGACGGGCACCGGTCAGCGAAAATTGCTGGTCAGGATCGGGTCGCTGGTTTCATCTTCCACCCGGCAACCAACCTGGGAATGTTATAATTCGCCCGTCACACCAGGAACCTATCGCATAGGCCCCTCACTCGGTTCCAAGTTCCTTAATCCGAAAATTTGGAGGATACATTGAAAAGCACTTGTGCCTTGTTGCTTGCTCTGCTCATCTTCGGTTCTGTTTCGCGGGCTCAGAATGTTCCGGCTCGCACAGATCTGTATCACGTCCACTTCGCAAAGGCCGCGCTGGGCAAAGGCGCTGAGCTAGGCGAGTTTCTGAAGACGGCCGATCCTAATGTGCCCATGTCCGCGCATCATATTGTGCTGCGCCATCAGGACGGCGAGGACTGGGATTACGCCGTCATCCAGCATCTTGGAACCAAGACGACGGTCGAGGCGGCTGGCACGGCAGTGACGCCGGCGGTGCGAGACCTGTACGCCTGGCACACCGATACTTTTGTGAACGGGCCTTCCTGGGCTGAGTTCACCAAGGCGCTGGGTATCGACGAGGGCTCGGCTGGAAAAACCGGAGGTTCGGTCTATGTGGTTTCCGTCTATCGCACCGCTCCCGGACATCGCGAGCAGTTGGAAAAGGCACTAGCGCAGAATGGTCCCGGCGACACGGCTTCGGGAAACGTGCTGATGCAGCATGTGGAAGGCGGCCCTTGGACCTACCTGACGCTGGTCCGCTACAACTCATGGCAGGACTTCGCCACCAGTGAAAAGACGGCCGTGGCGGATACGTTTAAGGCCAGTGGGGGATGGCTGCAGCTGCGCGAGCACTCCACCTATCACAATGACACCATCACTGACCGCATGGCTCCGTAGTTTTGCAGCGCCGCTGTCGAGCGGGCGTCCCGCCCATCGCGGTGAGGGCAAGATGCTTCGCGACAGCCGGCAGGATGCCGGCGCTACAACTCTGCGGCAGATTTCTCGAACCGTTATTTCCAGACTAGCCCGGCTCCGGCCGGGTTTGCTTTGTGCGGGGGAATTCGAATCTAAATGGTCGGGCTAGGGTAGAGCGTTCAAGTAGCAACGTCCGCCGGTGCTCTGGACCGGGGGCGTGGGCGGAGCCAGCCAGGGCGGATTGTTGAAGTCGAAGAACTCCGTCATGTCCATCTGGTGTGCATCCCGGGCGGTCAGACTGGGGACGCCAAATCGGAGTTCGATCAGTTTGAGAATGGCGGTAAGGTCGGCCGGAGTGTGCGAGACATAGTTTTTCTTCGCAAAGGGAGAGACCACGATCAACGGGACGCGATAGCCCGTGTACACAAAATCGCAGGTCGGTCCCGTGGCGGTACTGCAGAAATCCCCCGGCATCAGATCTTTGGGCTTGATCCCATCCGGGCTCACTGTTGCAAAGGGCGAAACGTGATCGTAGAGGCCCCCGCTTTCGTCGAAGGTCAGGATGAAAGCGGAGTCAGACCATGACGAACTGGTCATCAGCGCGTTGATCAGGGTCGATACGTAGCGGGCCCCGAGCTGAAGGTTGATGGGAAATTTGTCCGAATCGGAAGGATGTTCGTCCAGGCCGGCGTTGCTGGCGGGTTCAATGAAAGCGACTTGTGGCAGTGTGCCATTTTTCAGGTCGGTGAAATATTGCGAAATGGGGGCAATCTTGTACGGCCAATTTTTTGGAACGGTTTGTCCCCAGGCAAAAAATTGAATGTAACTGAGCCTCATCAGGCACGCGCGGTCATAAGGCGGTCCGGTGCATGGGCTATGGGCTGGGTTAACGTAGATTCTCCAGCTGATGCCTTTGCTCTGCAACTCCTGGAAGATGGTCGTGGCGGTGAGGTGCTGGCTGTCCCCGCTGTTACTACCCACTTTGTACACGTCCCCCTGCGAAGTTGCAGCATAGAGGTATTCACGGTTGGGATGGGTTCGCGTCATGACCGGGTGAAACCAGCGGTCCGACGTGGCAAAGTTCGATGCCATGAAGTAGTAGTAGTTCAGATCTTTACCCGTGTAGTAACCCATGGCGCGCTTGCCGTCAGTGTCAAAGTAGGGCGGCGCAAGAAACCTGGCATCATGGGCAGCGGTGCGGACGAATCCGTTCATCTTGGCCGGACGCAGTCCGAGAGGATCGTTGACGTCCCAGTCGCGATGGGCTTCGTTCCACGAGGGGCTGGTGTTCTCGGTGCACTCAGTGAGTAGTTCGAAAGAAGCTACGGCCGGACTGTTGGCGTTTATCTTGCAATCGCTCGGAGGCGGAAACGCGGGGTCGCAACCGGGTACGGCTGGCGGCGGCCCGTAGAGCGGCGCAATACCCGCCGTGGGATTGAATTGCGGCAAGCCATCGAAGGACTGATCGGGATAGCCGTTTTGTGCCCAGTACTCGCGCAACTCGCCGAAGTACTGATCGAAGGATCGGTTCTCCTGGGCCAGAACGATGATGTGACGGAGACGGCTGAGGCCGGGTACGGCGGTGGATTGCGTCCTCGGCGCCGACGATTGCGCCCAGGCAGTTGCCGCCAGAAGTGCAGGGATCCCAACGATGAGCAGCGACTTG
>DATGYF010000304.1:0-4273 GCA_035298145.1 Terriglobales bacterium
CCATCGGCAAACTGCCAGGTAGGAAAGTGTTTTATTCCGGCATCTTTGCACAGCGGAGCTTCCTCGCGGGACCCGGGCACGCCACACTCGACATAGGGCACGTACTGGAACGATGACTCGAACATCGCTTTCTGGTCGGCGCAATGCGGGCACCAGTAGGCGCCGTACATCTTCGCCGGCTTCGCGGCCAGGCACTTCGCGAAAGTATCGAGGCGCGTGCCGCGCTTGCGCAGTCCCAGGAAGATGACCAGGGCAAAAGCGGCGACGATCAGCACTGCGACCACAAGCTTGCGCGCGAGCGATGATCGCGGCTGCGCCCCTTTCCCGGAACTTTCGCTGTCTGTCACCATGGAATCTTTTTATACCACGACGTTTAAGGCTGCAGGCAAAACGTCGAGGCTTTGGCAGTACAAGGTGAGTACTTCCCCATCCACCATCACATCTACTGGAGCGTCGAGCTCAAAATCAATGCGCTTTGCCGACCGCCGTTCTGCCAAGGGATGGTTGATGTGGGTGCCGTCGTAAAGCGTGGGCAAATTTCGAATCAGCCCCAGACGCCCGATGGGGCCCCAGCGCACGTACTCAATCAACCCGTCGCTCACTTCGGCTTTAGGAGCAATCATCATGGTGCCGCCGGTAAATTTACTGTTGCTGAAGGTGAGGAACAGACACGGCCGACGGTCAAGTTCAGGCTCGCCATCCACCCGCAGGGGAAATGGACGCCGCCGAAAACGCGCCAGGCAGATAAAAATTGATGACTGGTAGCCGATCTCTCCCCAGCCGCTGAAGCGGCGGGCGCGCAACGTCGCCACGTCGGCGGAAAATCCCATGCTCAGCAGATTGATGTAGTGCAGCACTCCAGTTCGGTGCGTCAAGCGGAGGACATCGCACGGAGAGGAGCGCCGGGCCAGCAGCGCTTCGATGGCGAATTCCACACCACGGTCACTGAAATCACGCAGGAAGGAGTTCCCCGTTCCCAGGGGAAGAAATCCGAGCGTCGCCGGCTCGCCTGTCTCCGAGGGAAACAGACCGTTGACGACTTCGTATGAGGTCCCGTCGCCGCCGACGGCAATAAACTTGCGATAGCCCTGCGCGTAAGCGTCGCGAACCAACGAAGTGGCCTGGCCCGGAGCGCTGGTCTCGACCATCTTCAGACTGATCCCGCCCGCGCGCAGGCGATCGAGCGCAGGACCGACTAGTTTGCGGCAGCGCCCTCCGCCCGCAGCGGGGTTCACCACCGCCAGAAAAGTGCTGGAATCAATCACCGTTTGTCGCTCATAGGTTTTAGAGTTCGACTACGGCGGCGCGGCTTAGGGTCTTACGAATTTCTTCGGCGAGAACCACGCGCTTGATCTTCATGGCGGCAGTGCGCGGAAAATCTCTTTCCCAGACCACACATCCGCCCACTCGCTTGAAATCCGGCAGGCGGCGGTTGCGGGCAATGATCTCCTGCTTCAGCGATTCGCTGAGTTCCTGCACTTGCCCTTCTGGGCCTGACTCCAATCGCAGGACAAGTACCAGCATTTCGCGGACCAGAGTCTTTACCGGCCAGATGTAGTTGGCCGCGAAGATGATGTACTCCTTCACCGCAATCCCGTCGAAAACCGTTTCAATGTCCTCGGGATAAATGTTCTTTCCGCCTTCGGTGACGATCATGTTCTTCTTGCGACCGAACAACTGCAGGTGGCCGCTGGCGTCAAAGCGACCCAAATCGCCGGTGAGCAGCCAGCCATCGACGATGGTTTCGGCGGTCAGTTCGGGGTCGTCCAGATAGTGCGACATCACGGTCTTGCCGGTCGCCGCTACTTCGCCGATTCCCTCCGGGTCCGGATTGAGCACTCGCAGTTCCACGCCCGGCAGCGGCTTGCCCACGGTGTCGGCGCGGAAAGGCTTCAGATCGTTAAGCGTGAGCACGGTTCCGGCTTCGGTCAGGCCATATCCATTGGCCACGGGAAGGCCCAGATCGTAGAAGAACTGCAAAGTGGATGGTTCCATGAATGCGCCGCCGGTAAACATAGCCCGCAACTCGCCGCCGAAGGCTTTATGCACCTGGCGCAAAAGCACGCGGCTCAGCCGTACATCGGGACGCCATCCGGTGAAAAATTTGTTGATGGCAATCGAGCGCTCCAGGAGAAAACGCTTGGGTTTAGACACCGCTTCCAGCTTGGCCCTCAGCCCGCGCTCCAGGTTCTTGAGCACCATGGGGACCAGGCTGACATAGGTAATTTTGTAGCGCACGAAGGCATCGCGCACGAACTCCGGCCGCAGCGTCCGCAAATGCACCACGCACGCCCCGCACACGAAGGGTCCGATAAAACCGACCATGAAATCGATGGCGTGATTGGTGGGCAGGATACTCAAATATCTTACGCCCGGCCAAAAGGGAAACAACGCGATCAGCGCCTTGCACTGCTCCAGATAATTCTCATGGGTGAGCACGCAACCCTTGGGACGTCCGCCAGTCCCCGACGAATAGACAATGCAGGCCACGTCCTGACGCTGACGCGGCACGAACACCGGCTCACCTTTGCGACGAAAATCCTCCCAGCGAAAGGCGGCTGCAAGGTCCGCTCCGGGTGGCGCTTCGGTAACCAGGACGGTTTGCACGTTGTATTCCTTGAACTCCGGCGACTGGATGATCGCGCGCCACAAGTAGTACTCGATCACCAGGACTTTCGCTTTGCTATGCGCCAGCAACTGCAAGTGCTCGGCCGCAGTCAGCTTGTAGTCAAGCGGCACCAGCACACCACCGCCATGAAAGATGGCGTAGGCGGAAATCAGCCACTTCGACTGATTACTCATGATAATCGCGGCCCGGTCGCCGGGAGCGAACTCAGCGTCCTCGAGGGCACGCGCGAGCGGCATCGCCATTTCCTTGAAGTCCGAATAGGTAAGGCGGGTCTTTTCTTTATCGCGGTCGGATTCGATCAGGCAGGTTTCATTCGGCCAACGGTCGAGGGCCTCGCGCAGCGCTGCACCCAGGCTGTTGTATTTGTCGAGGTTGAGCATTAATGCTTTATTTCACCACAGAGACACTGGGCCACGGAGAAAAGTCTATTGATTACCTCACCACCCGTGCCGGCGAATGTCGAACTGAGAACAGGGAACCCCAAACTAACAACCGGTTTTCTTTGCCCTGGGCTCATCATGCAGTGTCGATTGCCTAATCGCCGAAACCCTAAGGGCTGATCTTCACAATCTTGCCTGGATCCTGCTGGCGAGCGTTCTGAAATCCGATACTCCCTGCAATTCATAGTCGGGGATTTCGACGTTGAAGTGATGTTCGAGCCGGGTGAGCAGGTCCAGCGCCTGCAGGCTATCAATCCCGAGCGTCTTGAAGAAGTCGTCGTCAGGAGTGAGCTTCTCGCGCGGGACCTTGAATTGCGACGCCGCCAGGTTGAGGATCTCTTCCAAAGTTTTCTTGTCGTCTGTCATCGGTCTATCTCATTCTAGTCGATAGGCTCATGGCAAATACGGCTGGGCGTCCTTGCTCTCGACGAATTTCTTCAGTCCGGCTTCGACCGCGGGCTGGGTAAAGAGCTCGCAGAAGATATCAATCTCCCGTTTCAGTTCCTCGTAGGGAATGGGCTTGATGAACTTTTTGGCCGCGATTGCAGTGCGGCGGTCGAACTTGCCCAGTTGAGCTGCGGTACCGCGGGCCGCTTTCAGCGACTCGCCCTCTCCCACCACCTGGCTTACGAGTCCAACCTGCTGGGCTTTGGTGGCGTTGAAGCTGCGACCGGTGAGTAACAGATCGCGCACCACGGCATTGCCCAGATCACGCTTCAATCGCGGGATACCACCGAACCCGGGAATCAGGCCCAAACGCAATTCGGGAAAGCAGAAGCGTGCCATTTTGTCGGCGATGATGAGGTCGCAGACCAGGGCCAGTTCGAGTCCACCGCCGAAGGTGACGCCATTCAGTGCGACGATAGTCGTGAGGGGCGAGCTGTCGATGGCATTCATCACTTTGTGGATGCGTTCCAGAAAATCACGCACGCCTCGCGTCGCCGCCTGCTTCTCCATCCCTTGAGCGCCGTGATAGAGCTCGCGCAAATCGGCGCCGGCGCAGAATCCCGATTTCAAGGTGCTATGGAGAATCAGGGCGTGGGCAGCGTTTTGCATCTGCTCCATCGCGGAGACAAACTTCTCCAACTCCTCGAGTGTGCGCGAACCGATCTCGTTGCAGGGATCGCGGTGCAGGGCCAGCTCGATGACGCCGTCTTTGAGCTCCCAGGAGAGCGTTTGGCCTTGGAATGAGTTCATCTTCTAT
>DATGYF010000305.1:0-2319 GCA_035298145.1 Terriglobales bacterium
ATAGTTGGCGATCCGGTGAAGGCAGTCATGGTTGCCTGTCTCTCTCCATCCTCTCCGGCTCAGCTGGACAAAGAGGTCCGCGCCGCTACTCCGGGCTTTCTCGCCGACCCCGATCCCGAAAACCGGTACTGGAACGCCACCGTCATGGCTGCCTGCGGAAAACAGGATATCGCTATGCGGCTGGTCAGAAGTGCCATCGAGGGGCGCTACTGCGCTTACGCTGCTCTCCAGACCGATCCCCTGATGGCGAGTCTGCGGTTTGCTCCTGAGTTCGCTCAGTTGCTCGCCGCCGCCAAAGAGTGTCAGAACAACTTTCTCGTGGAACGCGCCCAGGTTTCGCACTAACCCGAAGTCATCCTCTCTGCGAAGGCCATCGTTTGATGATGTCTGAGTACGCATCGGTGCTGAGGGTGCTGCCTCTTTGTGTTTTTTTTCAAGGGCGGGTAACGATGCTGCCGACACACTTTTTTCCGCTCTGCAACCCGGTCCGCGCATGCGTTCCAGGTGCCGCCCGCCCTTTGCAAAGTGCGCAAAGGGCGGGGCATCCACTACGTCTTGGGCTCCAGAGAGGCTAAAAGCCTGGGCCACCCGCCTTCGCGGACTCCGCCCAGGATGCGTACTTCACTGTGGAAGGCCCAGGCGGTGCAGGAGGTCTTGAAAGCGCGGGTCAGCCCGAAGAGGATCCAACTTGGGGTCGGCGGCGATCCAGGGCGAGCAGTCCGCGCGCTGGTCGAGGGATTTTCTCAGCCATAAGAAAGCTGACTCGCGGTCCTCGAGACCGGCGTAGGTGGTAGCAACCTCGTAGGCGCATACGTAACGCGTTTTAGAGCGCGTTACCATTTCCTCGGTGATTCTCCTGGCCTCGTCAGGCCGTCCTGCGGCAGCGTAGGTGCCGGCAAGCATCTCCAAAATGGCGGAATTGTCGTCCATTCGCCGCGCTTCCTCGAGTTCCTGCAAAGCTCGGGCGAAGTTGCCCTTCTTCTCATAGGCCAATCCGAGTTGCAGGTGGCCCAACCAATAGTTGGGTGCCAGCTCCACCGCTGCCTTCGCCTGTTCCATAAATTGATCGTAGTCGCGCTTGAGATAGAAAACCCAGGCAGCATCGGCCGCGATCAGCCCGGAAACAGGATCCAACTGGCGAGCCCGCAGAATCTCTTCGACCGCCGCCGGGAAGCGCCGGTTGGCAACGAGAAACATAGCGTAGTAATCGTGGGCCTCCGCGTAGCTAGGCCTGATGTCCAGAGCGCGCTGATATTCTCGTTCCGCATTGGGCCAGTCGTAGTCATAAAACATGAGCACGCTTCCGAGCGATACATGCGGTTCGGCTAGGGTTTCGTCCAATGCAACCGCTTTTAGCGCTGCCGCTTTGGCCTTGGGCATGACCTCGCTGGGAGCAGCATATATGCTGCGCATCGCGGTGTAAGCATCGGCCACCCCGGCGTAGGCCGGAGCATATTCGAGGTCTTTCTGGATCGCCTGCTGGAAATAGTCCAGGGCGCGGTAGATTGAAGCTTTGCTCCCATTCTGCAGGTGGAAGCGGCCGCGCAGATAAGCCTCATGAACTTCGGGGATCACCTCCCGCGCACCTGCCAGATGTACTTGCTCTTGTGGGCGGAGCGTTATACGGACCTCGCGCGCGATGTCGCTGGCGATCTCGTGTTGCAAGGCAATGACGTTGCGCAAGTCGCGCTCGTACCGCTTGGTCCAGAGGTGCGTATCGCTGGGGCCGTGGATTAATGTCGCGGTAATGCGTACGCGATCATTCACCCGCAGAATCGAGCCCTCAATCAGACCGTCAGCCTGTAACTCTTTCGCGATCAACGGAGCTTTCTTTTGCGTGTCTCGGTATTGCATGGTGGAGGTACGAGAGATCACACGCAGGGAATGAAGTTGGCTGATTTCTGAAGTAAGCTCCTCGGTCATGCCATCCACCAGGTATTGCTGGCTGGGATCGGCGGAGAGATTGGACAAGGGCAGTACCGCAAGCGAACGAATGGTGCCCGGATCAGCAGCGCGCCTCGCAAGCCGCCACTTTAGAAAAGCGGCCCCCGACAGCGCCAGCAGGAAAAGGAAAGCCGCGCCTACCGTCACGTACCGGCGTACAAGTGAGGATGGCGCCGGCGGTGGGCGGTCAGCAGGTACAGGAGTCAGCGCTCCGATGAACCGATATCCCCGGCGCGGCAGAGTTTCAACAAAACGGGGGCTTTCCGCCGAGTCGCCCAACACCTCGCGAATCTTGTTGATGGCCGTGTTCAGGTTGTGGTCAACATCGACGAAGGTGTCCGGCCATAAACGCTTTTGTAATTCCTCTCGCGTCAC
>DATGYF010000306.1:0-2623 GCA_035298145.1 Terriglobales bacterium
CGCCATCGGCACCTGGGGGTCGCTGCGAATGTAGTCCAACTCGGCTTTGGACACGCGCGGGTGCTCATCCGGCTTGCGATAGAGCAGCAGCCAGAAGATCAGCCAGACAAAGCCCAAAGCGCCGGTGATGATGAAGGCCCAACGCCAGCCCCATTGAATCGTGATCCACGGCACCACTAGGGGAGTGATGATGGCGCCGATATTTGTGCCGGCGTTGAAAATTCCGGTTGCCAGCGCCCGCTCCTTTTTGGGGAACCATTCGGCAACGGTCTTGATGCTGGCGGGAAAAACGCCCGATTCCCCGAAGCCCAACGCTGACCGGGCAACCATGAAGCTGGTAAAGGAACTGCCAAAGGCGTGCGCCATCGCAGCAAGGCTCCAGAAGACCATGGCTAATGCGTAGCCCAGCCGGGTTCCCAACCGGTCCACCAGCCGGCCCACCACCACCATGCCGACGGCGTAAGCCGCCTGAAAGGCAAACACCAGATTGCCGTAGTCGATTTCGTTCCATCCCAGATCGTGTTGCAGGGTGGTCTTGAGAATTCCCAGGACCTGGCGGTCCATGTAGTTCTTGGTGACTCCGAAGAGCAGGAGGGCACAGATGACCCACCGGAAATAGCCAGCCCCTGAAGAAGTTCCTGGTGTCGCCACTTCGGGTTCCGCTGGAGAAACGCGGTTCGCGGAGGTGGCGGCACGGTCCATATTGGAGTTTGCTACTTTTTACGGCCAGCTTCCAGTCCGGAGGGTCCCTGGTCGAATCCGCGCTGCACGTTGACCACGCCAAACTGCCGGTCTTCGCCCTCTCGGTGGGCCGCCATCGCCCACAGAAAACAAATGCGATGACCCGGCACCGAAACATTCGGATGATATCCGCTGGGCATCAGCACCGCATCGCCATCGCGCACCACGGTGACCACTTCCGGATAGTCGGTATGGTTATACACAAGTTGAATGCCGAATGCCGGATCGGGCATGTCAAAGTACACGTACATCTCTTCCAGCATCTTAGCGTGCTCGTGGGGTGGCCAACTGGTCCAGTTGCCCGGCTCCGAAATAGTAAACCCGGCCACCAGCCGTCCTGCTTCAACATTTTTGGCCAGCAGCATATGCAGCTTGCGCGACGATCCCGATCCGCCGGTGGTGAATTTTAATCCAGGATCGTTCTCGATCTCGGAGAAGCGCACAACTTGAAACGGGTAGTGCCGCGAAACCTCAGCCGAGAACTCTGCAATGTCCACGCTCGAGCTGGTCGCGATTTTCACCGAGGAATCGCGTGGAACATAGATTGCGTCGTACTGTCCCAGCGCTACTTCCTTGGCATCTGTGATTACATTGGCGCTGCCGGAGAGCACGATAAGTCCGGTTTCGCGGTCTCCCGTGGAAAATGACTCCGAGGGCTTCTCGGCATTGAGGATGATGCGGCCGTAGGCCAGATGCTTCATGGAACTGTTGCCGGGCGTGACGGCAACACGCCGCCCGGTGTGCCGGTCGGTCCCGCGAAAAATCAGCTGATCGATGCCGCCTTCCTCTTGCGTGCTCATCAGAAACTCCCTTGCAACAATACGGCGAGTGGAGAGCGTCCATTCTCGCAACGGCCTGCATGTAAGATTGCGGTCCGAAGTAGCTTCAGTGGTTGCGCCGGCCGAGCAGCCCGGCTGCGAATCGAGCAGCTAAAATCACCGTTCTGAGTCATCCATATAAAAATCATTCCAAGTATAGAAAGCGCGTCATACCTGTCAAACCATAAAAATTGAAGTTTGAATTCAGCCAGACTCAACGGAAGCGAAGCGGCAACCTAAAGTGAATCCAACTGCTGCCAGATGGAGGGTTCCACCGGGATGCCATGGGCGAGATTTTCTTTTCGCGTGGCCAGCACCCGCTGGCCGGGGTAGCGCACGCGTTCTCCAGCAGAATTCGGAGGCAGCTGGAAATACTCGATGACCTGATCTGCGATTCGAGACGGCGTACGGTTTGGGTTGAGAGAGGAAGCGTCCAACGCGATGAAGACCTGCGAGAGCCCGTTCTCGCGCTCCGGTTCCGTCGCAATCTGGTGTGTGGCCTTTCCTCCCGACAACAGCGCGGCCACCAGGTCCAGCATCAGTGCCAGACCCGACCCTTTCCAGAAGCCGATAGGCAGGGGACGATTGGAAGCCTCGATATCTCCCGGAACTCGCGTGAGCTGGCCGTTCGAGTCAAACCCTCCATCCATGGGCAGCAGTTCACCGCGCATTCGATAAGAGGCCAGAGTTCCGTACGAGAATTGCGACATCGCCATGTCGAGGACAACGTGTCCGTCTGCACGAGGCACAGCGATGACCAGTGGATTATTTCCCACGCGCGGGTCAGCCGCGCCCCAGGGCGGCAGATTGGGCAGAGTATTGGTCCAGCAGATTCCGATCATGCCTGCATCGGCAGCTTGCCAGCCGTAACTGCCGCCCCGCATCCAATGGTTTGTATTGGCCAGTGCGACGCATCCCATTCCATGTTCGCGGGCCAGCGCGATCGCCCTGTCCATGCAGTGATGGGCATTCAGATTGCCCGGCCCGATTTTTCCATTCCAGCGTTCCAGCGGCCCGGAACCGGTCACTAACTCCGGTTTCGCATGAATATCAATCGATCCATT
>DATGYF010000307.1:0-5896 GCA_035298145.1 Terriglobales bacterium
GTCAGCCTGGCTCGACCGTCCTCCTGCATGGCACCACCGTAGGCACGAACACGTTGTTGCAGCGGAAAGGCGCGCGCGTGGCGCTGGTCACAACCGCCGGCTTCGAAGACGCCATCGAGATCGGCCGCCAGGCCCGTCCCAAACTTTATGATTTATTTTTTGAGCGCGTAAAACCTCTGGTTCCTGCCGATTTGCGTTTTGGCATCGACGAACGCACTGCCAGCGACGGCGAGATCCTGCATGCCCCATCCCTGCAGGACTTGAACGCTCTGTCTCAAAGTGTTCGAAGGAAAAACCCCGAGGCCATTGCAATCTCACTGCTGTTCTCATTCGCCAACCCGACAACGGAGATTGCCGTCGCCCGTGTCCTGGCTCACGTTGGCGTACCGCTCTCTATCTCGCACCAGATTCTTCCCGAGTTCCGGGAGTACGAGCGCACCAGCACCGTGGTGATGAACGCGTACCTGCAGCCCGTCGTGCAGCGTTATCTTGAGAACCTCGATCGCCGGGCGCGGTCGCGAATTTTTGTCATGCAGTCGAGCGGAGGGATCACGGCTCTCGCTTCCGCAGCGCGAGAGCCGGTGCGCACCGTGCTCTCCGGGCCGGCAGGCGGCGTTGTAGGAGCCGCCGCCATGGCGCGCCGGAACGGCTTCGAGAGGATCATCTCTTTCGACATGGGAGGCACGTCCACCGATGTTGCGTTGGTTGACGGCGAAGCCCGCGCCAGCAGCCAGGCCGAAATTGCAGGCTTCCCCATCGGCGTGCCTATGCTCGACATACATACTGTAGGCGCTGGGGGAGGCTCCATCGCGCGCTTCGATGCCGGCGGAGCCCTTCGCGTGGGACCCGAATCTGCCGGAGCCGATCCCGGTCCGATCTGCTACGGCCGCGGTACGGAGCCCACGGTGACGGATGCCAACCTGCTGCTGGGCCGGTTGCAGCCGCAGCGCTTTCTGGGCGGCGACTTCACTCTCGATCTCGAGCGCACCCGCCGCCTGGTCGCCGAATGGCTCAAGCGGAATGAATCGAAGCTTACCCTGGAGCAATTCGCCGCCGGAATCGTTCGCGTGGTCAACACCACCATGGAGAAGGCCATACGCGTGGTCTCGATCGAGCGCGGCTACGATCCGCGGGAGTTCGCGCTGGTCGCCTTCGGCGGCGCGGGTGGGCTCCATGCCTGCGAACTGGCAGAGGCGCTCAGCATTCCACGAGTGATTGTTCCGGCACTGCCCGGAGTTCTCTCCGCGTTTGGAATCCTGGCCAGCGACGTGGTCAAGGATTATTCGCGTACTGTGCTCTGGCGGGTTGCGGAAAAGCTTCCAATCGGGAAGCTGGAACGCGAGTTCGCCGTACTGGGCCGTCGTGCCGAAAAAGATTTCCGCGACGAAAAATGGGTGGGTGCGATCAAATACCAGTTCCGCGTGGATGTCCGCTATCAGGGCCAGGGATACGAATTGAATGTCCCATTCACCCGTTCCCTGGTCCGTGATTTTCGCCGTGAGCACCAGCGCCGCTACGGCTACAGCTATCCGGCACGCGCAGTCGAACTGGTGACTCTGCGCTTGCGGGCCACAATCAAATCCCATCAAACCCGAGCCCACGTGGGGACGGGCGCCCCCGCCTGTCCTGGCCGGGCAAAGCCCGGCAGAGGTTCCCCGAATAGTGCCGCAGTATTTTTCTCCGGCAAAAAGTTCACGGCTGCAATCTATTCCCGCGATACCTTGCCGGCTGGCAGGAAATACTCCGGCCCCGCTGTAATCACGGAGTACAGCGCGACCACCGTGGTTCCGCCCGGCATGAGGTTCAGTAGAGAGCGATCCGGAAATCTGATCATTGAAATTGGCGCGTCCTCAAAATCTCAAGCCCGATAGCGCTGCACGCCCGATCCCTTTGCCTTGGCTCGGGGCAGGGTCTTCGAGACTGAAGCCTCTCAGAATAATGCCGGGGTTGGGGAGAAACGGCTGATCCCGCAAGACTAGGTCTCCCACAGGCCCGCCCGCTACAATACGTGCCATGAAACCCAGCATCTTTGTGGTTGAAGACGATCCGGACATTTCCCGGCTGGTGCGGCATCATTTGGAAGCAGATGGCTTCGCGGTGAAAGTGTTCTCCACCGGAAACACGGTGATCGGCGATTCCGAACGGCAGCGCCCGGCGCTGTTCATTCTCGACATCATGGTCCCGGGCAAGGACGGTCTCGAGCTGTGCCGCCAGATCCGGCAGATCCCCGCCCTGGCTGCGACCCCGGTGATTTTTCTGACCGCAAAGAGTGGCGAGGCGGACCGCATTCTCGGCCTGGAACTGGGCGCCGACGATTACATCCCAAAGCCGTTCAGTCCGCGCGAACTGGTGGCGCGGGTCAAGGCGGTGCTGCGGCGGTTCGAGCGCCCCCTGTCACAAGCGCCGGTAAAAATTGGCGAGATCGAAATCGATCCCAGTGCGATGACCCTTATCGTGAGTGGGAGCGTGGTGAGCACGACGGCCACCGAGTTCCGGTTGCTCGATTATTTTGCCCGTCACATCGGGCGTGTTTTTACCCGCGACCAGTTGCTCGATTCGGTGTGGCGCGACACCGCCTACGTCACCCCGCGTTCGGTGGATGTGTACGTGCGCCGCATTCGCGAAAAAATCGAGCCCGATCCCGAAAATCCCCGCTACCTGAAGACGGTGAGGGGGGCCGGTTACCGCTTCGAGGCCCCGAAGTGAGGAAACGGATTTTTTTAAAACTGGTGGGCGCGTTCGTCCTGGTGATCGCGGTGGCGCTGATCTTCGATTTTCCTCTTCATGCCTGGAAGGGCACGCTGCTGGCGTTGGTGGTAGCACTCATCATTTCAGCTGTCGCAGCTCAGGCCACGGGGCGCCGCCTGGACCGCATCGTGCGGTTTGCTGAGAGAATCACCGCCGGAGACCTGGCGGCCCGCATCGAGGAAACTTCCGGCGACGAAATCGGACAGGTGGCCGCCTCGCTGGACAAGGCCGCCCGCCACCTGGAAGAAAGTTTTGCCGCATTGCAGCACAGCCAGCGCCAGCTTGAGACCGTGCTCAACAGCATGCAGGACGCCGTCATCGCCGTCAGTGCCGATGATCGCGTGCAGTGGGCGAATCAGACCATGGACAAACTGGTTCCGCAACACACCCGCAAGAACGCCCTCCTGGTGGAAACGGTTCGCGACCCTGACTTCCTGACCGCGGTGCGGGGAGCGAGTGAAGCGCGAAGAGTGTTTGCCGTCCGGGCCGCATCCATCGTCCCGGGACGCACCTTCGATGTGACCGCCGCGCCTATGCCTGGCGGCGGCGCCGTGGCAGTCCTGCGCGACCTTACCGAGACGGAACGAGTGGAGAAGACCCGTCGCGACTTCATTGCCAATGTCTCGCACGAATTGCGCACGCCGCTGACTTCCATCCAGGGCTACACCGAAACCCTGCTGGACAGCGCGCCGGGTAATGACCACTCCCGCGAGTTTCTCGAGATCATCCGCAAGAGCGCGCTGCGCATGTCGCGCCTCACCGAAGACCTGCTTACTCTGGCGCGGGTGGAATCCGGCGAGCAGCGTTTCGAAATTGAATCCACTGCTCCGGCGGAGCTGCTGCAAGAGGCGGTGCAGAGCTTTCGTGAAATTGCCCGGACGCAAAACGTGGAATTAATTGTCGAAGGCCAGGCCGAGGCTCGGGTAGGAGCTGATCCCGAGGCCATTCATCAGGTCTTCTCCAATCTGGTGGACAACGCTTTGAAATACGCCCCGTCAGGAGGAAGGATCATTCTGGGGGCAAGGCCGGTCGCGGAAGGCGTCGAATTCTATGTGCAGGATTTCGGTCCCGGCATTCCCTCCGAGCACCTGGCCCGCCTGTTCGAGCGCTTCTACCGGGTGGACAAGGCGCGCTCGCGCGAATCGGGAGGAACCGGGCTGGGACTGGCGATCGCCAAACATATCGTGCTGGCCCACGGCGGCTCCATTCGCGCCCAGAGCGAACTCAATCACGGCTCAACCTTCCTGTTTACCCTGCCGCTGGCCTAGAAGCCGGATGGAGGACGGGCGGGACGCCCGTCCTCCAGATTGCGGAGCTTCGCTCCGCCGGACAGCCGAGGGCGGCGTTCCCACGCGAGCAGCGCCATAAATTTACGTCCTGTTAACCAAACTGTTGGCAAAACAACCTATCCTCCATTAGTGGCCATCCATATCAGAAAGAGCAGAACCAGACTGAGCATGGTGCGGCCGGTCAGAGTCGCCGGGAGGCGCGCGCGCATGAGTACCGCGATTTTGAGGAGCCCGGAACCGGAATCCCCCTACAGCTATCTGGTAAAGCGCACGGTCGAGGCTTGCCGAGTCGCCAAAGAAGCGGCTGCCACCGCCGCCGAGGGTATTGCCACCGCATCCTGTCCGCTATTGAATACTCTTCGTGAGCGCGAAAAAGAACTCGATCGCCTGGACATGGAAATCGATGCCGGCGTGACCCAGGTGGTCACTCAGGTCAGCGATGCGGAAGCGCGCGAACTGCTGGCCTGCATGAAGTTCATGATCAGCCTGGAGCGCATCGGCGACCTGCTGCTTAGCTTTGCCGGAAGCGCGCAGGCAGTTTGTGCCCGCATCGATCCGCAGGACATTCGCGACCTCACCCACATGGCGACGGTGCTGGAAAAAATGCTGGCCGATGCCGGCACTGCTTTTTCCACTCGCGACGTAAAAAGAGCGGTTGACGTGTTGCGCGCCGACGCCGAGATCGACCGCCTGCGCAATCTCATCTTTCTGCGTCACATCGAAAACCCCGAGAATGTGCAACGTCACGCCAGCCTGCAGGTCATTTTCATGACCCAGTCGCTCGAGCGCGCCGGCGATCATGCCAAGAACCTTGCCGAAGAGGTATGCCATTTCGTTAGCGGCCATACCGTCCGCCATGTCCTGATGACTTACGACAAACCTATCGAACAGATGTTTCTCGATTGGTTACGTGCCCGCGAAGACCAGCAGTAAAACAAAGTAGCGCCGGCGTCCCGCCGGCTGTCGGGCGGGCATCCTGCCCGCCCATGTCCTGACGACCTGCGACAAGCCCATGGAATAGAAGCTTCTCGATTGCGCACCCACGAACCACCAGTAAGTTGCGCAGTATTGTGACGTTCGTCACATCTTTTACTAATCCCGCAACTTACACTGTGCCACACGTAGCGCGTCCGAACGGCGGGCAAGATGCCCGCCCGACAGCCGGCGGGACGCCGGCGCTACAACGACCATGCTTTCTGGCCGCATTACTCACGCCACAATTCGCATCCTCGACTGGTTGGCCCGCCGGACCCTGCCGCCGGACAGCGCCGCTGAACACCTCCGCACCGGCCGCCGAGGCGAGGAAGACGCCTATTTCCACCTGCGGAAGCTGGGATACGTGATGGTTGCCCGGAATTTTCGCGCACCCAACCGGCGCGGCGAAATCGACCTGATCGGCTGGCACCAGGAGATCCTCTGTTTTGTCGAAGTCAAGACCCGCACTACCCGCGATGTGAAGCCTGCCGAAGCCGCGGTTGATCGGGACAAGCGCCGTGAACTTGTGGCCGTCGCCCGGGAATACCTGCGCCATCTGCCGCCTTCCTGCCCGTGGCGCCTCGAAATCGTCAGCGTGTACTACGATCAGCCAACCGGGCAGCCGCAGATCGAACTGTTCCGCAACATTCACCTCGAGGCGTAAAATACCTCCATTCGCTTCGCGCGCGGCAGCCTTTGTGGACCGCGTGGAAAGGAATCCAGTAATTGCCTGAGCTCCGCAAGGACCCCATCGTCGGCCGCTGGGTCATCATTTCGACCGACCGCGCCAAACGCCCCACCGACTTCGCTCGCGAAGCCGTCAAAATCAAGGGCGGATTCTGCCCCTTCTGTTACGGCAACGAATCCAAGACCCCGCCTGAGAT
>DATGYF010000308.1:0-2318 GCA_035298145.1 Terriglobales bacterium
CCTTTCCCGGCGCGCCGCTGGGGCTGTACAACGGTAAGCCCTGGTTCCTGCCACTGGCCGGCGCCTGGTACAAGTTCAAGGATTGGGTGAGCTGAAACCACGTGGGGACAGCCGCCCCCGGCTGTCCAGGCCGCGCAAGGCACGGCTTGATTCTTTGTCCTGTCTGAGAAAACCGCGCGGAGCTTTGCTCCGCCGGAAAGCCGAGGGCGCCTGTCCCCAGGTGGTTCATGCCAATTGCCTGGCTGCGCGCAGGGCATAATACACCGCCGGCCCTACCGCCAACGCCGCCGGCCCCCAGAGTAAACCGTAGGGGTCGCTGCCCAGCAGCGCTACCGCGCTCATGATCAGGACTGCGGCCACGGAGTAGAACAATCCCGCACGTCCGCCAGGAATTACGAACGGCCGCAGCATCTCTGGTTGCTTGCGGCGCAGCTGCCAGGCGGCGAGCACCGTCATGACCGTGGTCGCGACCCGCAGCCAGTTGTAAATGCTGATGAGCTGCACCAGCGAATGCAGAGACAGCAGCCCGTACACCACGGCCGATACGACAATCGCAATCCACGGCGTTCCATAGCGTGGGTGCTGGCCGGTCAACACCTGTGGCAGGTAGCCATCTTCGGCCATGGCGAATGGCATGCGCGTGGAAGTCAGGATTGTGCTGTTGAGCAGGGCCACGTAAGTGATCATGGCAGCCAGGGACATCCAGGCGCCCAGCCAGCGGCCTCCGATGAGTTGCGCCGCGGTGGGAAAGAATCCGGTGTGCCAGCTCTGCCAGTTGCCCAGCGCCGCCAGCGAGGCGAGAGTCGGCAAGAAGTAGGCCGCGATGGACATGGGCACCACCAGCGCCAGGGCCAGAGGATAGCTGCGGCGGGGGTTGTCCACTTCTTCCGCCACGGTCGAGCACTGCTCGTATCCGGAATACAGCCACAATCCGAGCGCCAACCCCACGCCGAACACGTGAAACGTGGGCTGATGCGGAGGAATGACCGGAACGAACGGATTGTGGTGCCACTTGGCCAGCCCGATCACGACCAGAACCAGAACCGGCAGCAGAATGAAAAGCTCGAGCACGGTGGCAAATTTCCCCACCATCTGGATGCCGCGCACGTTGATGTAAGTGATCACAGCAACGATGGCGAGCGAAACGATGTAGTGCCTCCACCCCGTGAGTTCAGGAAAATAGAAGCCCATGTAGTCAGCGAACTGCACCGCGTACACGCTGCCCAGCAAAAATGAGGCGCACCAGTTCCACCAGCCCGCCAGGAATCCCCAGAAGTCGCCGAAGCCGGCGCGCACCCAGCGATAGAATCCGCCTTCAACCGGCATCGCAGTGGTAAGTTCCGCCGATACGAGCGACACCGGGATACACCAGAAGAACGGAATCACCAGCAGGAAGATCAAGGTCATGCCCGGACCGGAAGTGGTGACCATGTCCTCCAAGCCGAAAGGGCCGCCGGTGCAGTACGAGAACATTACCCAGACGAAGTAAAACAGACCGGCTTTACGCAGGGCGGACTTGGTGGTGGCGGGCACGGGGTTGGATTATACGGAAGGCGATTGCAGATTACAGATTGATGATTTCGGATTGAAACCCTGCGCTTAAACCTTCGGGGTTCAATTCTGAAATCTACAATCAGCAATCTGAAATACACCGAGGGCAGGATGCCCTCCGGACGGCCAGCGGGACGCCGGCGCTACGAAGAACGAGGAGGGCAATTCTGCAATCTGCAGTCTAATATCCGCAATCTGCAATCTGCAATCTGCAATCTGCGGAGGGCAGGATGCCCTCCGGACGGCCAGCGGGACGCCGGCGCTACGAAATGAAAAAAGCCTCCCGCTTGCGCGGGAAGCTTTTTCCGGGGGAGGGCTTCGGGCCTTTCGGTCCGTCGTCCTGAATCAATTATTTCGGGGGCGCGGGCTGGTCCTGGCTCGCAGGAGCCGGGGCAGCACTAGTCGAAGCCAGCGTTTCCAGATCGTTCTTCAGGAGGCTGATTTCGACGCGTCCACCGCTGGTGCGCTTGGTCTTGGCATCTTCGCCGGCCGCCGTGGGCACCGGAGCATTGCCCATGCCAACCACATAGATCCGATAAACCGGAATCTCGTGATTGAGCACCAGGTAACGCACTACCGCGTCCGCCATCTTCTGCGAAGTGGCAATCGCGGCTTGGCCGTGACCAGAGGAGAAGCCCTGCACTTCGATGATGTAGCCGCGCTGGTCTTTCAACGGCGTCGCCATATCGTCGAGAGCAGTCTTGGCGTTCTTGCTCAGCACGCTCTGGCCGGGACGGAAGCGAATCTCGGTCTGCGTGGAAGCCTTG
>DATGYF010000309.1:0-2104 GCA_035298145.1 Terriglobales bacterium
CAGAGCTTGGGCAATGCGCGGGACCTCCGCAATGTCGATGCCTGTGCCGACAATCATGAGCAAGTAAGTTAGCACGAAGCCATGTAGGCGCGGGCGTCACGCCCGTGCTGGCCGAGCATCGCTCGGCCACATCGAACGCCAACAGCGCCATGCCAACACCGGGAAGCACTTCAACTTGGCCACTCCATAGCCCATCAACGATTGTTTGCCGCTGCACGAGCGAGGACGCTCGCGCCTACATCGAGCGCTCGCTTCTTTCCTGCCTCAGGTGCCGGAACTCCAGGACGATCGCCGCCAGCAGGGCTATCGCGCCCGCCACCACGGCGGCGGGTAAGGCGATCTCCCGGTATGCGACCGTCATATTGGGATGAACACCACGCACGGCGGCAGTGATCAGGAGGCCGAAGATCCCCAGAAAAAGACACACGGCAAAGGTAAGCAGTGCCAGCAGAAAGGCCACCAGAAGCACGCGCACCGGAACCAGCAGCCAGCGAACCAATGGGGACGGTGCTTTGGCCGGAGACATTCCTTCCTGATTGTAGCGGTTTGAGGTTATGGGCTGTCTCTGACAGCTGACAGCTGATGGCTGATAGCTGACGGCTGGGCTAGAATACATCCCATGCCGCAAGCCGCACCGCCGATTACGCGTCCACCCGCGGAGGTCGTCCGTTTGACTCCCGTCTCCCAAGCTCCGAATGGCATCTGCTACGCCGCTTCGGGCGAGATCACGGTCCCTGAAGCCGACCTGCGGCGCATGGTGTCCGCGGTGCCCGACGCCGCCGCGGCCGCGCTGAAACGCAAGGCTTACTACTTTGTTCCACTCACCGTAAACCAGGGTGACGAAACCGTGATTGCCGACCGCTACGACGTGGCCCTCAGTGACAACGCAGTCTGCCATCGAAATCTCGACCTGGGCGACTCGCAGTGCGTCTTTATTTCCACCCGCCTTATGGATGACAAATTCTCGGTGGCATTCGAGTTCTATATCAACGTAGGCCACGCTGTGGTGGAGCGGGTAGGCGTGTCGCAAGCTTTCGCCGACCTGGTGTGGAAGCAGGTTCAGAACAAGGCCCGTGGCGAGACCTCGCTTGATGCCTGGGAATCGCGCAAGCTGGCGACTGAGCCCGGTCCGGATGCGGAGAAATACAAGAACGAATATTTTGCCGCCAGCTTTTCCGACGCCATCTCCATCTATCTCCTGTCGCTGTTCATCGACGTGGACTATCACGACCTGCGCGAGCGCGATTACCCCCTTCTGGCGCCGTCCCAGATGGCAGAGCGGTTGAAGAAAGTCGCGGAGCTGTTCCCGGCGAATCCCGGGTTTGAGTTCACGATCTACCACAAGAGAAGAACGTAGCCTCGGATTGCACGGACCACGGGGATAGAACTCCGGCCAACCCTCTGTGTCCTCCGTGTCCTCTGTGGTTACAATCATCACTCCATGGTCACCGTCCGCTCTTTCGCCAAGATCAACCTCGGCCTGTGCATTGGCGCGGCGCGGCCGGACGGCTTTCACGATCTGCTCACCGTGTATCAGGCCATTGCCTTGCACGACGTCATCCGGGTGCAGGTGGGGCGCGGAACCGGCATTGAGATTCGCTGTGACGATCCGCGCGTCCCCAGGGACCAGACGAACACTTGCTATCGCATCGTGGAACGCGCAATGGCCGCGCTGGCAGCCCGTGGGCGCGTAACCATCACTATCGACAAGCGATTGCCGGTGCAGGGCGGCCTGGGCGCAGGTTCCGGGAATGCAGTGGCTACGCTCCTGGCCCTTGAGCGGGCACTGAAAAAGAATTTGCTGGCAGCGGAGAGGCTGCGCATTGCGGCGCAGGTCGGTTCGGATTTACCCCTGTTCCTGGTGGGCGGGACGGTGTTGGGGGTGGGACACGGGGAAGAGGTCTATCCCCTGCCGGATTTGCCGTCCGTCTGCTGCGTGGTGGCGACGCCGGAAATTGGGGTATCGACCCCTAAGGCGTTTGCGGACTGGGATGCGCTGATGTCGCGTCTTTCTCATGAAAGAGACGCACGGGAAGGGCACGACAGGGAACGCCACGACGGTGGCCAGTGGAACCCGGGAGGGCACGACTTCAGTCGTGCCGCC
>DATGYF010000310.1:0-4910 GCA_035298145.1 Terriglobales bacterium
TGGGACGCTCGTCGAACAAGCCCTCCCCCGAAAGATTGTTCATGAACAGCCTATCGTTAGTGGGGGGAGTTGGGAATGGCACGAATGGGCTATTTCCGCGAGTTTGGCCTACCGTTGGTAACTCTGGGGCCAGTTACTTCAGGGAAGTGCTTTCTCTTCATCAAGCATCACGACGCGGCTTAGATTGCGCGGATGATCAGGATCGAGACCTTTTCTCAGTCCGGTATAGAGGCCGGTCAACTGGCCGGCAAACACGTAAGGGGCCAGGCGTGCCACTTCCGGCAGGTCGAGATCAAATTCGACGAGAAGGTCGGAAGCGGCCCGGGCGCGTTTGTCCGCCCGATTGGCAACCGCCAGCGTCGTTCCTCCCAGCCCCTTGATTTCCTCCAGAACATCGCACTCGGCGTCGTAACCCTGTTCGGACAGCAGGAACATGATCAGCGTCTCCGGCCCAACAATCGACTTAGGTCCGTGGCGGAATTCCAGGGTATGAAAGCTCTGGGCATAAGATACCGACATCTCTGTGATCTTGAGCGCAGTCTCGCACGCCAAACCAAAGAACGGTCCCTGGCCCAGACACACGTAATCGGCAAACTCGTGTGCACCAACGAAATCGCGCACCCGGGGATGCAGGCTGTCCATGGCCGGCTGCGTCAAGCCGGGTAGTTTACCGAGGGACTGCCGCAGACTGGAATCGTCGGCCTGGCAGCCGGCCAGGTATTGCAGGCCCAGCAGCATAGACGTGAATGACCGCGTCATCACCGTGCTTTTCTCATCGCAGGGCAGGAGCGGGAGGGTGGCGGTGGCGATCTGCTCGAGCGGTTGGTCAGGTGTGCCGGTGACGGCCAGTACCCGAATGTTCTTTTCCCGCTCCAGCAAACGGGCCGCCTGCACGGCCTCCGAGGTACTACCTGAACGGGAAATCACAACCGCGGCAAGGTCCTCTGAATCGGCCAGCACCAGGCCGGGAAAGAGCAACAACTCCGACGCTGGAATTGCCCGAGCGCGGATTCCGGTTATGCGGCTCCAGGCTGCCGCCGCCGCAAGTGCAACGTAGTAGCTGGAGCCACAGCCGATGAACAGCCATTGGCGGGCGGCGTGAAATGGCCGCCGGATTTGTGCCAGCGATCCTTCGCGCTCCAAGCCCTCGAGGCAGCGTCCCCAGAACTGGGGCTGGGAAAGAATTTCGGCCAGGGAATCGGCGCCCGCAACAGCTGCCGCGGGCGGCCGGGTCTTTTCCTGGTCAGACAAAGTCTGGTCAGACAAGCGTCACCTCAATGCCCATCTTCTTCAGAGCCTTAAGATCGGACTTGGGAATGCCGTGGTCGGTGATGACTTCCTGCAAAGCCGTGGGCGGGACGATCATGGACAGACTCCGGCGGCCAAACTTGCTGGAATCGCACACCGCCACAGTTCGCTTGGCAACTTCAACCATGACGCGATTTACCTTGGCTTCAAGAAGATTGGGCGTGCTGAGCCCATAGTGGACATCAAAGCCGTCCACCCCGAGAAAAAGAATATCGGCGTTCAATCCGCGCAATGTTTCCTCCGCGATCGGTCCCACCAGCGAAAAGGAGTTCTTGCGCACGGTGCCGCCGGTCAGGATCACTTCGACCGGGGCCCCGGTCAGATCGGCTGCAATGTTTAACCCGTTCGTGATAATCGTAACGTTATGAAAGTTTCGCAATGCGCGCGCGATGGCGGTGGTGGTGGTGCCGGAATCGAGAATCACCACCTGCCCTTCCTTGACCTGGGCCGCCGCGGAAGCCGCAATCCGCACCTTCTCCTTGCGGTGCAGCTTTTCTTTTTCCCGCAGGGAGGGATCCTCCAGCGCCCCTTCTCGGGCAGGTAAAGCGCCGCCGTGAGTGCGGTGCACCAGGCCGTGGGCGTGCAGAACTTCCAGGTCCTTGCGGATCGTGACCTGGGAGGTATCGAATTTCCGGGCCATGTCCGCGACCAGTACACGGCCATCGCGCTCCAGATCTTCGATAATGGCCCGCCGGCGTTCTTCGTTGAGCACGTTTGTCCCGCAACCAGGGCTTATGTTTGCCCTTTCTTTTTATATCGTTTGCTTTCGGTTGTCTAGTCCAAAAGGAGTACGGGCGCTCCCGGCGGGTTGGAATTTCGAAGCTGGGTGTTTGCGCCGCCTGATCATCGATTCCCAGGCAGACGTTGTAACTGCGGCGGCGCAACACAGCGCCGGAGAAGAGACCGGCAAAATTGATCAGGTTGAGGGACTAGCGGGTCAGGCGGATTCTAAGGGTTGAAGGGCGTCTTCTGTTTCACGAAAACTTCAGGACTTCCTTTTTCATCCGGCGCAGTTTGTCCAGGGCCAATTTTGTCTGCTGCCGTTCAGCGAAACCATCGGGACTCTGCACCAGAACTTCGCGGCGAGCGAGAATAGCAGCTTCCGCGACCTCGATTCGCTTGAACAGAGCCTTGTGGTCAGTTTCATTCAAGGCGGCTTCGTATTCCAGTTGCCATCGGGGAATCGAAGAGGAGAACTCATGGGATGCCATCGGCCGTCTCCTGACCCGTTACCGCGACGGGTCAATGAGCGCCATCGTAAAAAAGGAAAGCGGGAGGCGTCTGCCCGCTAGCGTACACGAATTCGTACCATGCCGAATCCTGAAAGGGCAGACGAGATGACGCGGGGCAGACTCCGCGCCGTTGATTTTGCCTGGGCCGAACCACTAGAATGACGTGATTTCACGCGACCGGGCGGGGCAGATCCGACTGGGTAGCGCAGATTCTTGGGGGACTATGAAACTATCGAACAGGAAGCCGCCGCTGGTTGGCGCATGGGTGACCGTGGCCCTGCTGGTTATTGCCATCACGATAGCTGCAAGCCCGGCCGCTGGCCAGGGTAGTACCGCCGGCGGAGATGTGTATAAGGCAAAGTGCGCCACCTGCCACGGGCAGGACGGTAGCGGCAACACGCCGGTAGGCAAAAGTTTGCAGGTAGCTGACCTGCGGTCCGCGGCGGTCCAGAGCAAATCGGACGCGGAACTTACTCAGTCTGTCACCGAGGGAAAAGGCAACATGCCGGCTTTCAAAGGCAACATCACCGACGATGAGATCCACGCAGTGGTGACATTCGTTCGCAGCTTTGCCGCCAAGGGCGATTCGGCTCCCAAAAAGAAGTAGGGCGCTGGACCAGGCTTCGGCAGCCCGTACAACCTCATGCCAGGTCTTCAGCGCTGTTCGGGTCGAATGAGACGTGTTCTCATGTCGCATTTCACAGGTCCTCGCGTTTTGCGGAAGCTGATTGCTTCCGCTATATACTCTCACCGCACCCGCGACGGAGACCTCATGAAACGACTCCTTATTATCATCGCGATGGGCTTTTGCTTGACTGCCCCGTCCCGGGCGGGCGCACAGGATTCATCGAAGGTCATTGCGATGGAGAATCTATGGAACCGGGCCGAGTTGAACAATGATGCGCCTGCGGTGCGGCTCCTGCTGGCGGACGATTTCGTCATGACCGTGGCCGAGGGCACGCTCTACAACAAGTCTCAAATCGTTGCTTCCGTGGCCGACAAGTCCTACCGTCCTGAAGCCCTTCAATCCTCCAACATGGTGGTTCATTCCTATGGAACCACGGCGGTGGTGACCGGCGCCTACTACGAAAAGGGAGTGGACAAGGGCAAGCCCTGGGAGCGACGCGGCCGTTTCACCGATACCTGGATGATCCTGGATGGGCGCTGGCAATGCATAGCCAGCCACTTCAGCGTCAAGCCCAAGTGAGCCCGGGCGGTCGCGGGCGACTCGCCCGCGAGGTCTACGCCGTCTCTTGAAATAAATTCAACATGCCCAAGACCGCGCAATACTGGATCGACCGGCTGAATCTCGTCCCTCATCCTGAGGGCGGGTACTATCGCGAGACTTACCGTTCTGAGCTCGCCATTGCCAGGGAAGCATTGCCGTCGCAGTTTGCTGGGCCGCGGCCGGTTTCGACCGCGATCTACTTCCTCCTGGAGGGCGAGGACTTTTCTGCCTTCCACCGGCTGCGATCGGATGAGCTGTGGCACTTCTATGCCGGCAGTCCAATCACCGTGCATGTGATCGAGCCGGAGGGCAGTCATTCCGAGCTTCAGTTGGGCCGCGATCCCGATGCCGGCGAGGTGCTGCAGGCAGTCGCAAAAGCGGGGCGGTGGTTTGCTTCCGAGGTTCGAGATGCCACCTCGTTCACGCTGGCAGGTTGTACGGTGGCGCCGGGTTTCGATTTCGCTGACTTCGAACTGGGCAAGCGATCGGATCTGATCAAGCTCTATCCGCAGCATCGAGCCCTGATCGAACGGCTGGGCCGAACCTGACTATGGTCTTATTCGGGCCAGATCCCCGCAGCAGTGCCGGACAGAATCTGCTGGCGCACTTCTTCTTTCAGGGGCAGCGCCATGAAGTCGTCCAGGTTCTTCTTGATGTCGGGAACGCCAGGGCCGGGCCAGTCGGTGCCGAACAGCGTCTTGGCCGCGATTTCCTCCAGGCGGGGAAAGTACTGGAGCAAAGTCTTAGGCGGGATGCCGCTGATGTCCAGATAGACATTGGGATGGCGGCGCAATAGAAAGAACGCGGTGTCCATCCAGAGCGGCCGGCCGCCGTGCGCCAGAAGTATTTTCAGCCTGGGAAAATCCACCGCGACATCATCGATGTAAATGGGGTCTCCGTACTTGTTACGGGCACCGTGGAAAATTGATGTTCCGGTGTGGAACATCACCGGCACCCCGTTGGCCTCTGCCGCGCGATAGATGATTTCCAGTTCCTTCACGCCATGAAGATAGGCGTTGGGAAACAGCAACTGATGCGGAGGATGGATCTTGATCATACGTATTTTCAGCCGCAGAATCTGCTCGACGTCCGCCATGATGTTGGGGGAGTGCCGGGGATGAAGGCCTCCACACGAAATCAGA
>DATGYF010000311.1:0-8804 GCA_035298145.1 Terriglobales bacterium
CGATTACAAGAAGCTGCAGAAACAAGGCAAGCGCTTTGGCGTGCTGGGCTGTGTGGCGCAACAGGAAGGCGAGAAGGTTTTCGAGCGCGCTCCCCATGTGTCCCTGGTTTGCGGCTCGGCCTCGTATCGCAATCTGCCGCAGATGCTGGTGCAGCTCGAGGCAGGGAAGCGGGTCACCGGCCTGGACGACCGTGAGACTGAGGAATGTTTTGAGACCGAGTTTACCGCCCGCACCAACCCGCACCGCGGCTATCTGACCATCATCGAGGGCTGCGACAAATTCTGCGCTTATTGCGTCGTGCCCTTCACTCGCGGCAAGGAGCGCAGCCGGACCTCGGATTCTGTCCTGGCGGAAGCACAAGGGATGGCTGATCTCGGTTATACCGAGGTGCAGCTCCTGGGCCAGAATGTGAACTCCTACAAGGATCCCTCGGGAAAGAGGACTTTTGCCGAACTTCTGGCGGCGGTGGGCGCGATTGATGGAGTGCGCCGCGTGCGTTTCACCACTTCGCATCCCCGAGATTTCGGGCGTGACATCGTCGAGGCCATTGACGCGGTTTCGACCCTCTGCGATCACGTGCACCTGCCGGTACAGAGTGGCTCCGACTCTGTACTCGACGCCATGCAGCGACTCTACAATCGTGAGCAGTACCTGGAGCGCATCGCGTGGATCAAGGCCGCCCGGCGGGAAATCAGTATTACCTCCGACATGATTGTCGGCTTCCCCGGCGAAACCGAGGCCGATTTTGAGCAGACGCTGTCGCTGCTCGATGAAGTCGAGTACGACAGCATTTTCTGTTTCAAGTATTCGCCGCGCCCCAATACGCCTTCGCTGCAACTGGAAGACGCAATCCCGGAAGCGGAGAAGTCCCGCCGCCTGATCATCCTGCAGGAGAAGCAGCGGGAGATCCAGAGACGACGGTATCAACGCCATGTGGGACAGATCCAGGAAGTCATGGTGGAAGGGAAGAACCAGGCCCGGAACCAGTGGATCGGACGCACGTCACAGAACAAGACCTTGAATTTCACCGCGCCCCAGGAAGTGGTTCCCGAGGTAGGCAGCTATATCGCCGTGGTTACCACCGGCAGTTTTCCCAACAGCCTGTTGGGCGAAATGGTGATATAAGGAGCAAAGAAGGACGATTTCAGATTGAAGATTTGAGATTGAAGATTTGAGATTGAAGATTTCGGGACCTGCCTGAGGTGAAATCTGCAATCTCCAATCTGAAATCTGCAATCGCCCCGGGGGCCACGATGGAAGTTGAAATGAAAATTCGGGGGCTCATGATGGATCCGGTTACCAACATGCCCATCGTGATCCTGAAAGACACCAGCGGCGATGCTGTACTGCCCATCTGGGTGGGGATTTACGAAGCCAACGCCATCGCTCTCGAAATTGAGAAGGTCAGCACCCCGCGCCCCATGACCCACGATTTGATCAAGAATGTGCTGGTGGGGCTGGACACCCAGGTACACAAAGTCGTGGTCACCGAACTGAGAGAAGATACTTTCTACGCGGTCATCTGGATGGAGCGGCAGGGAAATGTGATCAGCATCGATTCCCGTCCTTCAGACGCTCTGGCTCTCGCTTTGCGCGTGGATTGTCCTATATTCGTCGAAGACGATGTCCTCAAAAACTCGAAGCTGGCAGCCAACGTCTCCGACCGGGTCACCAGCGAGGAGTTGCGGAAGTGGCTGGAAGGTCTGAACGACGAAGACCTGGGCCGATACAAGATGTAGGACAGGTGCTGGCTCCTGGCTTCTAGCCACAATGGAAGCAGTTTCCTGACTGTTAGCCGTTGGCCCTGAGGACACAAGCCAGGAGCTAGAAGCCACCAGCGTTCTTCCATGCCTGATCCCGCCGAACAGCTTCAGCGTATTTATCTGGCCGGTTTTGAGCTCCAGACCTTCGATCGGTTTCCCAGGTGCGTGGGAGTGGTGCGGGACCATTGCATAGCGCTTCTGGTGCCTTCAGTCGATGGCATGCAAATGCTAGGCACTCCCGGGTGGCGCATGGGAGAAGCCATCGGGGTGCTCACCGAAAAGGAAGGCCGTCCCGTCTTTCAGGCTAAACAGGAATTGGTTGACGCCACCCCGGAGAGGCTGGAAATGCTGCGCAGCTTCCGCGCTGACCTGGAGACCATTCTCGCCGGCCCATCCTGATTCCATCGGCGGACGCCTCAGGCCATGATGGTAAAGCTAGACAGATGCTGGCGGAGCTGGGCCACGCTTTGCCTTTGGGCGTTGTCAACAGCCAGAAACTCCACCCCATAGTGATAGCCGGTCCGATTGCAGATTCTGGCATCCACTCTGATCGGAGGCGATGAAAAGGGCGGGGTAAATTCGACTGCTACCTGGTCTCCGGGTCGCAGTTCCGCGCCCGCGAACAGCGCCATTCCACCTTCACTCAAAGAGGTTCCTCTGCCGTCAAAAATGGACGCTTTCATGGCGCGGGAAACGATCACTCGAATCGGAACATTGACGTTGTAACGCTCCCATCGCCGCATGGAAGTGAAATCTGGCGAATGGTTGATTGCCGCGGCTTCGGACATGAGTTGGCCTCAACTAGACTATCGGCGGACGATTCCCAAGACTTGAGGCGAGCGCCTCGTAGGTGCGGGTGCCCCCACCGCCCGGACGAGAGCAGTTAATGTCGTGCTTTACATAATATCTGTTATCGGACATTGAGTCACTCAAAGGGTCCCGGCCTTGACAGCCAGCGGCTGCAGCCGCACTATCTCAGTCCATGAACGCAAACCTGAAACGCGGCATCTTCCTCGCTGCCCTGCTGGCCGTCACCTCTCTGACCCAGGCTGCCGATCCGGCATCTCCCAGGCCAGCAACGCCGGTAGCGCGACCCGCCATTGTCGGCGTAGCCCACATTGGATTAAAAACCGACAATCTGGAGGCGGCCCGCAAGTTCTATACCGGAATTCTGGGCTTCCAGGAGCCTTTCAGCCTGGACAAGACCCCCGACGAAGGCACTGGTCTCCTGCTTACTTATTTCAAGGTCAACGACCACCAGTACATTGAAATGTTTCCCGAGCTGACCGATTCCAAGATGGACCGGCTCTCCCATATATCTTTCGAGACCACTAACGCCGAGCAGATGCGCGCTTACCTGGCCAGTCGCGGCGTCAAGGTGCCGGAGAAACTCGAACCCATGCAGGACGGCAACCGCGGCTTTGACGTCATCGATCCAGATGGCCACGACGTTGAGTTCGTGGAATTTGTTCCCGGTTCACTGCACAGCCGCAACTTCGGCAAATTCCTTCCCGACACGCGCATCTCGACCCGCATCATCCATGTAGGCGTGGTGGTGAAAGACCGGGCGGCGGCGGACCGTTTCTACAAGGATATTCTGGGATTCAAATTGCAGTGGCAGGGCGGGATGAAGGACAAAGATACGGACTGGGTGGCCATGCGCGTTCCCGACGGGACGGACTGGCTGGAGTACATGCTCAATGTAAACAATCCGGATCCGCACGAACTTGGAGTAATGCATCACCTGTCGTTGGGAGTGTCCAGTATTCAGGCGGGATATAAGCTTGCCCTGCAGCGCGGATACAACGGCAAAGAGAAGCCGCAGATAGGTCGCGACGGCAAGTGGCAGTACAACCTCTACGATCCTAACTTCACCCGAGTCGAACTGATGGAGCCGAAACCAGTCCAGAAGCCCTGCTGCTCCCCCATCATTGAATAGCGCCACACCCCGCGCAGGGGCGGGTGTCCTCACCCGCCCAGCCGGGCAAAGCCCGGCTGGTGTTTAGTGCTCTGAACCCCGAAACCCAACCCATGTTTTCGACTTCGAAGGCTTCGGTCTCAACCCCAGCGAGTTGTGCTCGCCCGCCCAGACGAGGAGGTCTGGTCCTACGTGGTTTGCGTGTCGGCGAGCACGATCTTGGGATGGAAAAGGGTCCCGGCAATCCGGGTGGCGATGGCGATCAGTTCCCTTTGCCCGGCAAATACCTTTACCTGCCGCGCGTGAGACAGTTCCGGCAGATTTACCGCGCGCCCGTGGCGAATCAGCGCGGCCGTCTCCACCGTGGCCGTTACACATGGAAACTCGGGCAGCAGCAGGCGAGGATGAATGAATAGTCCCTCGCTCCTGCCCTCCCTGACCGCCGCTTCCAGATCCTCCAGTGTGTGGGCCTGGCGCAGATCGAACTCCCCGAGACTGGTGCGACGCAGTGACTGTAAGTGCGCCCCACACCCCAGTTGCTGACCCATATCATGGGCGACGGAACGCATGTAGGTCCCCGACGCTACCCGAGCGCGAAAACTGGCCCGGTCACCTTCGAATGCCAGGATCTCGAAATGCCTGATCTCCACCTGCACCGGTTTCAGTGCAACCTCCTGATGCCTGCGGGCCAGTTTATAGGCGGGCACGCCCTTGATCTTCTTCGCCGAAAACGGAGGCGGCATCTGTTCGATCAAGCCCACGAATCGGGTTGACAGTTCGCGTAGTTGTTCAAGTGAAACTTTAACTTCGTGAGGGGGGCCGGCGGCCTCTCCGTCAGAATCGTATGTGTCAGTGGCGAAGCCGAATCGGATCACTCCTTCGTAGGTCTTCTCCGATGCGAGGTAGAACTGGGCCAGCCGGGTCAGGTTGCCGGTAACCAGCGGAAGAACTCCCGTCGCCAGGGGATCGAGCGTGCCCAGGTGACCCACTGAAGGCTCCTGCAAAATGCGGCGCACCCGGTTGACCACGTCATGCGAGGTCATACCGCCGGGCTTGTCGATGATGAGTACGCCGTTCATGGGGGATTGAGTAATTTGGTAATTTAGTAATCGGGTAATTGGAAATTCCGAGGCACTCCATGCCCAAATATCAAATTACCAGATTGTTTGATCCCCCATGATCCCTCTCCGCGACGACCAGCCCCGCTTCAGCACACCCTACGTGACTTACTTCCTGATCGGTCTCAATCTGGTCGCCTTCCTGTTCGAGGCGACCCTCACGCCGCAGAATTTCAAAGCTCTCCTGTACCAACTGGGAATGGTGCCCGCCAACATCACGGGATTTCTGGCTGGAAGCAGCCGGCTGGGCCTGATGGCGGCATTTCTCCCCACCCTCACTTCCATGTTTCTGCATGGCTCGTGGATGCACGTGATCGGCAACATGTGGTTCTTGTGGATCTTCGGGGACAATATTGAGGACCACCTGGGGCACTTCAAATACCTGCTCTTTTATCTTCTCTGCGGACTGGGAGCTGCGTTCGCGCAGGTCATTCTGAATCCTCATTCCATCGTGCCGACGGTCGGGGCCAGCGGCGCGATCGCCGGCGTCCTGGGCGCGTACTTCCTGCTTTATCCACGGGCGAAAGTGTTGATCTGGTTCCCCATTTTATTTCTCTTTTATTTGCCGGCCTGGGTCACGCTCGGTTACTGGTTCGCCATGCAATTTGTGAGCGGGGCCGCCACCTCGCTAGCCAGCTACAGTGACACCCGCGGCGGGGTCGCGTTCTGGGCGCACGTGGGAGGCTTTGTCGCGGGCATCATCCTGATCAAGCTCATACCAGAACGGCCGCGGCGCTATCGCTACGGAACCTGGTGAGGAGCGGGGACGTCCGACTTCGGACGTCGGGCGTCGGACGTCAGACCTCGGCTGGACGCCTCGCGGGACATGCGATCGTTGTCAGTTCTACAATTTGGATGACGTCCGGGAACCCATGTGTGAAGTCTCGCGCTTGAGGTCTGGCACCTGACGTCTGAAGTCCGAGGTCTGACGTCCGAAGTCCGCCTTTAGACTCCGTTGGTCCGGTTCCGGATCAGCGACAGAAATTCAGTGCGTGTTTCCTGCTCGTTGCGAAAGCATCCCAACATAGACGAAGTCACCGCCGCCGAGTGCTGCTTTTCGACCCCCCGCATCATCATGCACAGATGGCGCGCCTCGATCACAACTCCGACGCCCTGCGGCTCAATTGCCTTCTGAATGGTCTCGGCGATTTGCGTGGTCAGGCGTTCCTGGATCTGCAGGCGTCGGGAAAAAATCTCGATCAGGCGCGGAATTTTGCTCAGCCCGATCACTTTGCCTTTCGGAATATAAGCTACGTGGACTTTGCCGAAGAACGGCAGCATGTGATGCTCGCACAGGCTGAACATTTCAATGTCCTTGACGATGACCATTTCGTCATAGCTCACCGTGAACAGCGCCTTTTGCAGCATGGCGTCGGGGTCTTCCTTGTAGCCGCGGGAGAGAAATTCCCAGGACCGCCGCACCCGGTCCGGAGTGCGGATCAGGCCTTCGCGTTCAGGGTCTTCGCCGATGCGTACAATCATTTCGCGCACCAGCTCTTCGAAGCTGGCGCTGGTCAGAGTGGCTGGTTCTACCGGTGCTGGCATAAGACTCTTTTCCCTTCCTGCTTCGCCGGGCTGCGCCCGGCCGGACAGCCGAGGGCGGCTGTCCCCACGTGTTGCTTCTAGGGGCCGATTTCCGCGCCCCCGGCGTACTCGAACGAATTCATCATGGTCTCTTCGATGCGCACCTTATCCAGATGTGCCAGGGTGAAACCTCGCTGCAAAATATCGTAGATGGCGGTGCACAGGTTCTCGGTGGTCGGCACCGACCGGACGAATTCCGGGTGCGTGTTGAGGTTCTCCAGATCGAAGCGTTGCAGAATTTCACGCTGCACGAAACCGTCGAGATCAACCAGGTTGCAGACCATTCCCGTGCTCTCGTCCACCGCTCCGCTCACTGTGACTTCGAGCGCGTAGTTGTGCCCGTGGCCGTAGGGGTTGTTGCATTTGCCGTAGGTGGCCGCATTCTCAGCCTCGGACATGGCATCGCTGTGCAGCCGGTGCGAGGCCGAGAACATGTAGCGACGAGTCAGATGCGCCTTCATGCTTCACCGTAGAAATCTACAAACAGATCGGGCGTTTCATACACCCGCACCCGGTGCAACTGGGCCTTGTTCAATTTCGATACCAGGCGCTGCCAGATGGCGATGGCCAGGTTCTCCGTGGTCGGAATCCGGGCAGAGAATTCCGGTACTTCCTTGTTGAGGAAGCGATGGTCCATGGCGTCGAGCACCTCGCGGTTGAGAACTTCCTTCAGCTGTTTCAGGTCAACCACGAAACCGGAACGCGGATCCACTTCGCCTTTCACTGTGACCTCCAGTGTGTAGTTATGGCCGTGACCGTTCGGGTTATTACATTTGCCGAAAATCCGCTGGTTTTCTTCCGCAGTGAGATCCGGATTGTGGTAGTAGTGCGATGCGGCGAATTCGGCTTTGCGCGTGAGATAGACCATGCGTTGTGCTTCCTGATTTCTAGGCCGAGCTGCGCTCGGCTGGACGCTGCCCCTCTATGATGACGGCGTCCGCCCCGGGGTGGTTTGTGCCGCCTCCATAGGTCCTTCCCTTCCACAGTACGCTTCCCTCCTGATGACAGAGTTTGGAGCGCAACAAAAGATACGCAAAGAGGGGAAGTCCTGCCGGAGACAGGGCGGTCGCCTGCCAGGAGAAATGTGCCCTGTGAATTCGATTCAGGAGAAAACCGTACATCGTAGCCGCTAAAAGCGCAGCTATTGCGGCCGGCTTGATGTGGCCGCGCAGCAGTGCGGCAACGGCCGCCGCGGCGCCGCCGGCAACCAGCACAAACTCCGTCAGCCGCAGCAGGGCAAGGCGCGCGGGAGAGATAAACAGCAGGGCCAGATTCTTGGTCCAGCCTTCGCGCAGTTGCGCAAAGCTGCGATACATGCGGGTGCGGACGGCATCGCCGCCGTAGCGAAAGAAAATCCTGCGGCCCGATGCCTTTACTGCCCTGGCCAGCGCCACGTCTTCGAGCAGGCTGGCGCTCACCGCCGCGTGTCCGCCGACGGCGTCGTATGCTGTGCGCGCGATCAGCATGTATTGACCGTTGGCCGCGGCAATTGGCGACCCGGGATCACTGACCAGAGCGGGCCGATAGGTAGCGGCCAATTCGGCAAAGATGACGGGCATCACTGCTTTCTCCCAGAACCCATGGACTTCCTGCGCGGGCGAGTACGAAAGCAGACTCGCATCGCGCCGGCTGGCTTCCGCGACCGCGCGCGCCAGCGAGCCCGGCAGATGGAACGTGTCAGCATCGGTAAAGAGCAGCCACTCGCCAGCGGCAACTTTGGCGCCGGCAGCCATGGCATTGTTCTTTCCCGTCCAGTGGGCGGGGGGCGGGCTGGCGTCCACGACGCGCACGGACGGAAACGACTGTGCTATTTCGCGCGTCTGGTCGGTCGAGGCGTCGTCCACCAGGATGATTTCAGAGCTCACACCGGTCTGGTTTGTTAAAGACTCCAGGCATGAGCCCAGGCTGGCCTCTTCATTGCGCGCCGGCACGATCACCGACACGGTTGGCTTGCCCGATACTGTCTCTGGCGCCGTCATGGGCCGAATCAGCTATTATAACTTTGTGCGACGGACTTCATTTTTGTTTCTGCCCAACATGATGCTGTCCGGCATCGTGCTGCTCTTCCTGAGCCTGAGCGGCTGTTACGGCGGCAGCCGCCCGCCCCGCATCGGCACCCCGGCCCCGGACTTCACCGTCCAGGACAGCGACCGCAAGGTCAGCCTCGACGAGTTTCGCGGCAAGGTGGTCGTGCTGAATTTCTGGGCTACCTGGTGCCCGCCCTGCATCGAAGAGATGCCGTCCCTGGTGGAGATGCAACAGAAGATGAAAGCAAAAGGCGTCGAAGTATTTGCCGTGAGCGTCGATGCCGACCAGAGCGCATACCAGGATTTCCTGAAGGCACACAAGGTAAACCTGCTCACCGTGCGCGATCCCGACCAGAAGAGCAACAACCTTTACGGAACTTTCAAGTTTCCCGA
>DATGYF010000312.1:0-4216 GCA_035298145.1 Terriglobales bacterium
GCCGGGTTTGTAGGCAGCGGCGATCTCAGGACGTGTAGTAAAGGCGCTCAGCGGGAACCCGTCCGCGATGCCCTTGGCCGTCACCAGAATGTCGGGCTCGACGCCGTAGTGTTCGATGGCAAACATCTTTCCCGTGCGGGCGAAGCCGGACTGAACTTCGTCCGCAATAAACAGTATGCCGTGGCGGTCGAGAATCTTTTTTAATTCTTTGAAATAGTTGGGTGGCGGGACAATGATTCCGCCTTCGCCCATGACCGGCTCCGCGATGAAGGCAGCGACGTCATCGGCAGTGGTGAAGCGGATCACGTCCTCAATCGCCCGGGCACACTGCCGTCCACATTCTTCCGGATCGTTCGGCCACAGCGAGCGATACGAGTACGGTGCAGGCGCGAAGGTAACACCGGCCGCATATGGCCCGCCGCGCTTTTTTCGTCCCATGTTTCCGGTGACGCTGAGTGCTCCCCAGCTGCGTCCGTGAAAACTGGCGTGCAGCGCGATGAATTCATGCTTCCCGGTGTACAGGCGGGCCAGCTTCATGGCGCCCTCGATGGCCTCGGCCCCGCTGTTGCCGAAAAACGTTTTGGTCAGGCCTCGGGGGGCGATGTGGGCAAGCTTCTCCGCCAGGTCGGCAACAGGTTGCACGTGATAGATGTAGGACGAGCAGTGGACCAGCCTGTCCATCTGCGCCTTGGCCGCGGCGATCACGCTGGGATTGCAGTGCCCCGCATTGACCACCGAGATGCCGGCAAAGCAATCGAGGTATTCGCGTCCGTTGATGTCGGTGACGGTGACGCCGCTGGCTTTGTCGATCACGATGGGCACGACTGACTTCATGAAGCCAGTCATCACGTAGTCCTTGTACTTCTGGATGGTGTCTGACATAAATGCCTCGGGTTGTGTAGACCCAGACGTCCTCGTCTGGGTGGGCGAGCAAAGCTCGCCAAGGTTTGCGCGAAGTTTCCGTTGCGCCTACGTCCTGCCGAACTGCGCTCGGCTGGGCAGGTGAGACACCTGCCCCTACGTGGCCTTTGACGGCTAAAACTTTCGCGAATGGTCTTTCGCCCAGCGTTCGACCACGATCTTCTTTTCGGTATAGAACTCGATGGCGTCGTGTCCCTGGGCGTGCATGATGCCGAAGAAGCTGTCTTTCCAGCCGCTGAAGGGAAAGTACGCCATGGGCGCAGCCACGCCGATGTTGATGCCGATGTTGCCCGCCGGTGCTTCATAGCGGAAACGGCGGGCCGCAGCTCCACTCGACGTAAACAGCGATGCCTGATTGCCGTAAGGGCTGCGCTCGAGAAAAGCCAGCGCTTCGTCCATATCGTTGGCGTGGACCAGGCTCAGCACCGGGCCGAAGATTTCGGTTTCGGTCAGCTCGCTGGTGGCGGGAACCGCGTCGAGAACGGTCGGCTTCACGAAATTTCCTGCTTCGCCTTTTGGGATGCGCGAATTGCGTCCGTCCAGCAGGACCCTTGCCCCCTGTTTCTCGCCCGTCGCAATCAGCGTCTCGACCCGCGACTTGCTCTGCGGCGTGATCACCGGTCCCATCTGCACGCCCTCGTCGAGGCCATTGCCCACGCGTAACGACGCGGCCGCCTCGGTAATCGAATCGCGGAATGTTTTCTGCGCTTCGCCCACCGTCACCGCCACGGAAACCGCCAGGCAGCGCTGTCCCGCACAGCCGAAGGCGCTGTCGCCGATGATCTGCGTGGTCATTTTCATATCGGCGTCCGGCAGTACGATGACGTGGTTCTTCGCTCCGCCCTGACATTGCGCGCGCTTCCCGTGTTCACCAGCACGGGCATAGACGTACCGCGCCACCGGGGTCGAACCGACAAAGCTGATGGCCCGAACTTTGGGGTGATCAAGCAGCGCGTTGACGGCGTTCTTGCCGCCATTCACCAGGTTGATGACACCTTTCGGCAGCCCGATGTTCTCCATCATCTCGAAGGCCCGCTTCATGGTGAGCGGCACGCGCTCCGATGGCTTCAGCACAAAAGTATTTCCCGTCGCGACGGCGTAGGGCAGGAACCAGAACGGAATCATCCCCGGGAAATTAAACGGAACGATGGCGGCGACCACACCCAGCGGCTGCCGGATCATCATTTCATCAATGCCGCGGGCCACGTCTTCCAGGTTGTAGCCCTGCATCATCGTGGGGATCCCGCAAGCGACTTCCACATTTTCGATAGCACGGCGCAACTCGGCCTTGGCCTCGGCAAAAGTCTTGCCATTCTCGGTAGTAAGGATGCGAGCCAGATCTTCGACCTGCTCTTCGAGGATGTGCTTCAGCTTGAACAGCGGCTGGATGCGGTCTTCGGCTGGGGTGCGACGCCATTCCGGAAAGGCGGCGGCCGCAGCATCAATCGCAGCCGCGACTTCAGCAGCGCTGGAAAGCGGAGTTTGAGCGATTACCTCGCCGGTAGCGGGATTGGTAACATCAAGCCATTCGGTGGCTTTGGAATCGACCCACTGCCCGTTAACGTAGTTGGGAACCTTTGTCAAAGTCGGGGTAGCAACAGTCATAAAATTCTCTCAAGGATATTGTAGCGCCGGCGTCCCGCCGGCTGTCCGGAGGGCATCTTGCCCTCCGCCTCGCGGGCGAGTCGCCCGCGACCACACAAAGACAAAGAACACACAGCTCTACACCCGTTGGGCAACAGCACCCTTTCTTTCACACACCATCTGCAACGCGGACTCCAGCACATCCAGGCCTTCATCCAGTTGCTGGTCCGTGACGACTAATGGCACCAGCACGCGCACCACGTTCGAGTACGAGCCTGCCGTGATAGTAATCAGTCCATGCTCGTAGCAGTATTGCGTGATCTGTTTGGTTTCCTCGGCTGCAGGTTCGCGGGTATCCGCAGAGCGCACCAACTCGATCGCCTGCATCCCACCCAGGCCGCGAACATCCCCGACAATCGGCCAGCGCTTTTGCCACTGCCGGGCCCGCTTCTGAAAGTGATCGCCTAATTCGTTGGCGCGGGCCAGCAAATCTTCGTGTTCAAAGATGTCCAGCACTGCCAGCGCTGCGGCGCAGGAAAGCGGATTGCCGGCGAATGTGCCACCGAGGCCGCCAGGGCCGGGGGCATCCATGATTTCGGCGCGGCCGGTGATGGCTGCCAGCGGAAGTCCTCCACCCAGCGATTTCGCGGTCACCAGAATGTCCGGCTCGACGCCGTAGTATTCGCTGGCAAAAAGTCTGCCGGTGCGGCCGAAGCCGCTCTGCACTTCGTCCGCGATAAAGAGAACGCCGTGCTTGTGACAGATCTCCACCAACAGTCGGAAAAAATCTTTGGGCGGAACGACGAACCCACCCTCACCCAGCACCGGCTCGGCGATTACGGCCGCCACATCTTCGGATGCGGCCACCCGCTTGAAGGTGTCTTCAAGATGCCGGGCGCAGAACAAGTCACAGGATGGATACTTCAGCGAATACGAGCAGCGATAGCAATAGGCGTAAGGGATGCGGTAAACATCACCTGGAAAGGGAGCGAAGCCGGCTTTGTAGGGATGCGTTTTGCTGGTCAGCGCCAGTGTCATCATAGTGCGACCGTGAAAGGCATCCTCAAAGGCGATGATGCCGGAGCGTCCGGTATGCGCGCGTGCGATCTTCACCGCATTTTCCACTGCTTCAGCGCCGCTATTTACAAAGAGTGTCTTCTTGGGGAACTTACCGGGCGTGACCTGGTTCATGCGCTCGGCCAGACGCACATATTCTTCGTAGGGGGTCACCTGGACGCAAGTGTGCAGAAAACGATCAGCCTGAGTCTTGATCGCTTTGACCACTGGCTCGCGACGGTGTCCAACGTTGAGGCAGCCGATGCCGCCGGCAAAATCCAGGTAGCGATTGCCGTCCACATCCTCCAGCCAGGCGTCTTCCGCCTTCGCCACATAGACGGGCGTGCCAATCGACAGACCGCGCGGAATGGCATCAGCACGGCGGGCGGCGAGCGCTTTTGATTTCGGTCCGGGAATCGGAGTTTTTAACTGAATAGTTGCCATGTCAATTCTCGAAGTCGTCGTTAGTCATTGGCCTTGGCCCTTGGTCATTTCTTCTAAATTGGTTTGGCCGACGACCGACGACCAACGGCGCTTTTTAACCCAGTTTCCAGTCTTCAGTTCCCGGTTCTCAGTACCAGCCGATCGGGGCCTCGTTCAGGTTGATGTGGACCTGTTTGGTTTCCAGATATTCTTCGATTCCCCAGGGGCCCAG
>DATGYF010000313.1:0-3102 GCA_035298145.1 Terriglobales bacterium
GAGGGAGGCAAGGTAGTCTGTCCGTGGCACGGCTGGCAGTGGGACCCGAAGACCGGCCAGGCCGGCCACAATCCGGGAGCGAGAGTTGCAGTCTATCCGCTGAAGGTGGAAGGTGGCGATGTCATGATTGGGGAGCATCCGCGCGGCGCTCCAGGTGCAAGCGAGACCGTGCTCTAGCTGCTAGGGGTGGGGACCAACTTTGAGCACCACCGAAGTAATGTCGTCATTCTGCGGTTCATAACCGGCAAACCTTCGGGCCTGAAGGTGGAGACCGTCGGCGATTTGACGGGCGGGCTCGTCGCAGTGGGCGGCGATATATTCCAGAGCGCCCTGCACTCCGAATTCCTCCCCGCCGTCAGCCACCGACTCTGTGATCCCGTCAGTCAGCAGGACCAGAATCTGCCCGGGTTCGAGCAGGATCTCGTTCTGGCAGGAATACAGGCTGTCGGAAAAAAGGCCCAGCGGCGGTCCGTTGCTTTCGAGCACGTGCTCTACCACTCCCGATCCGTTCAGCACGAATCCCGGCATGTGACCCGCTCCGGCGTAGATCAGGGAGCGCCGGCTGGTATCCAGGCAAGCCAGTGCCAGAGTAACGAAATGGCCATGTTCGAGGTCCTGGGCCAGCATGCGGTTTACCTGGACCAGGATCTGCTCCGGTGCGAGATCGAGGTTGGCGAAAGAACGAAGGTAGGCGCGAGTGAGGGCCATGACCAGTGCGGAACCAAAGCCGTGTCCTTCGACGTCGCCCAGCGCAATTCCCAGGCGGCCATTGGGCATGGCAATAAAGTCAAAGTAGTCGCCGCCCGTCTCGTACGCGGGATAGGAGGACCCGCCGATATCAAAACCGGCCACTGCCGGCGCGGATCCATAGAATTGCTGCTGCACTTCTCGCGCCAGTCGTAACTGGAAGTCATGCTCTTCCTGCTTGCGGAGTTCAGTAATGTCCTGCAGCACGGAGACGAAGTGAGTCAGTTCGCCACCCTGATCGCGGACCGGCGTAATAGTCTGCTGGGCCCAGTAGAGTTCTCCCGACTTCTTTCGATTGATAATCATGCCGCGAAAGGTTTGGCCCCCCATCAGCCGGCTCCACAGCTGACGGTAGAATCCGGCATCATGCAGTCCGGATTTGAGAATGCGGGGAGTCTGGCCCAGCACTTCGGCAAGAGGATAACCGCTGGTGGTTACGAAGGCGGGATTCACATATTCAATCGTGCCCTGCTTGTCGGTAAGCATCACGCTGTCGGCGGTCTGCTCCACCACGCGGGACAGCAGGGTGATGGCCTGGACCTCCTGACGGCGCTGGGTAACATCCTGAAAGAAGACCACGCCCCCGTAAACCGGCCCGGAGCCATCTCTCAGGGGGCAGCCGCTCATCGAGATCCACAAACCTGCCGGGCAGTTGGGATGGCGCACGAAAAAAAGTTCGTCGCTGACCTGTTCTCCACGGCCGGCCCGGAACAGAGGAAAGCCTTCAGGCGAGACCAGAGTGATTTGATCAGAAAGGTACCAGCCATAGACAGTGGTCTGGTCTGGAGTATTGAGGCCGCTGCCCCCCGCACCCAGGATTTGTTCAGCAGCGGGATTAAAAAACAGAAGCTTCCCCTCGACATCAGCCACCATCACTCCCAGGGGGAGGGTCTCGAAGATCGATTGCAGGGTCTCCGCCTGGCGCTTAAGCATTTCAGGTTCCAACTGGGTCCCGGCTGACATTCCCGCCTCTTTCTGCAACACCCCATCGGAGCGAACCTGTCGCGTCGCATGGCGGCGCTGGCTGTAGTCTCGCTGATGGAAAAATCTGTAACGAAGGGGATACGGTGACTGACTAGAATATCTATCGGCCAATCGAGGGCAGGGATTAGTGAATATCCGCGAATAGTTGCATGCCAGGGATCACCCTGCGGTTACTTTTGGTGCCGCCGGCGCCAGCGCGGCGGGGAATACGATCGAGCCTTCTAGGTCAGATAAAGGCGGCCATGCGTGACTTTGTGCTGCAAGGTGGCGGCCAGCTGATCGATGTCCGCGGCGGCGATGTTGACTGCCAGGCGGTCCTGAAGAAATGGCGTGCGGTTGCTGCCCACGGAGTCGCGCCGGATCTGCAGCAGCAGTCCGTGGACGGCGTTGGGGTCAAATTTCAGAGGAGAAAGACGAACGATCTCACTCAGTGTGTTTCCAACCGAGAGCGATTCGCGATAGGGGCGCTCGCTGGTCATGGCGTCGAAAGTGTCGGCCAGGCCGATGATCCGCACCGGCATGGCGACATCGTCCATCATCAGCCCATCCGGATATCCCGAGCCGTCGCCGCGCTCGTGGTGGGAACGCACGATCTCGGGAATGCGCGGCCAGGGGAACTCCACGCCGCTCACAATCTGATGTCCTACCACGGTGTGGTCGGCCATTTCACGGAACTCTTCGGCGTCGAGAGAACTGGGCTTCCCGAACAGACGCTTGTCCACTGCGACCTTCCCGATGTCGTGCAGGTAGCCTGCGGAGCGCAGAGCAGCGACGTCGTTCTGGTCCATGCCCATGGCTTCTCCGATGGCCGAGGCATAGCGTCCAACTCGCAGGGAATGGCCGTGAATGTTCACATGTTTCACGTCAATGGCTGTGGCGAAGGCTTCGAGCGCGGTGTCATAAAAACCGTGGAGAGACGCCAGTAAACGCAGGTTCTCCGAAACACGCTGCGCCAGGGTCTGCGACAGCACGTGGTTCTGCATGGCAACCGCAACATAGTTGCACAGCAGTTCGAGTGCTCCCAGGTCTTCGTCGTCGAAGAGGGCGTCGCCTTCGCGGCGGCCCAGCGCCACCATACCCACAAGTTTGCCGCCCACTTTCAGCGGGGCGACGCACTTGAACAGTTCAGGGGCTACATTTCCGTTTGAACTCAGGAAAACGTCATAGGAGCCGGGCTTGAGCACAACCGGTCCGTGTGCCGTGGTGAGGGCATGAACGTGCTTCGGCAGTAACGGCATGATGGCGGGCTCCGGCATCAACGCGAAGCCTTCGGAGGCCACGGAAGAGAGCATGGAAGGCTTGTCGCTGAAGGTGAAGAGCACGCCTTCGCGCGCGCCCCCCGCCTGGAGCAGCGCCGAGACCATGGCTCGC
>DATGYF010000314.1:0-5518 GCA_035298145.1 Terriglobales bacterium
GGTGAGCATTTTTTCGCGGGCGGGGCCGTCCACCAGTATTTGGTTGAGCCTGGTCGCCACGTTTTCAGCGGTGAAGTCCTGCTGCACCAGTTCGGGCACAACCTCTTCACCCGCAATCAGGTTCACCATGGCAAAGTACGGCACTTTGACCCGCGGGCGCCCCACCGCGTAGGTCAAGGGCGAGACCCGGTAAACCATGACGAACGGCGTTCCCATCATCGCTGCCTCGACGGTGGCGGTGCCGCTGGCAACTATTCCGGCGCGCGATTGGGCCAGGGCAGGCAGGGTTTCGGGAACCAGGCGAACTTCCAGGTTGTCCGCGAGGAGTGACTGCAGGAAGCCGCGCTCCAGAGTCGGAGCGACCGGAAGTAGAAAATCGTAGCCCGGACCCAGTCTGACGGCCGACTCCAGAATCACAGGCAGATTCATGCGCACTTCTTTCATCCGGCTGCCGGGCATGAGGGTAATCCAAGGCTTGGCTGGGTCCAGTTGGTGCTGCGAGGCGTAGGCTGCGCGATCAATTTCAGGACGCGGAAGGTCGGCCAGGGGGTGACCGACGAAAGTCGCGTCCACTCCACGGTCGCGATAAAACTTTTCTTCGAAGGGAAAAATCACGAGCGCCTTATTGACATATTTCCGCAGCAGACGCACTCGTCCCTGGCGCCAGGCCCAGAATTGCGGACAAACGTAATAGATCACGGGAATGCCGCGCTTGTGCATCTGGCGCGCCACCCGCCAGTTGAACGCAGGAGAATCGATGACGATAGCCAGGTCAGGCTTGCGCCGGTCCGCCTCCGAGATGAGTTTGTGAAACAGGCCCCAGATTTTAGGCAGATGGCTGAGAATTTCAGAGATGCCGACTACAGAAAGCTCTTTGGCATCGACCACCGTGTCGCAGCCCGCGGCCCGCATGCGGTCCCCGCCCACCCCAAAAAACTCCAGCTTTTGACCTGGTGTGGTCGCGGGCGACTCGCCCGCGAGACGCTGCAAAGCTTCCATCAAAAGCGCCCCGTACATTTCGCCGGAGGCCTCCCCAGCGGAGATGAGAATTTGCACGGAGGCCATTGTAACGGCAGAACGTGTGGTCGCGGGCGACTCGCCCGCGTGTAGCGCCGGCGTCTCGCCGGCTGTCCGGCGGGCGTCCCGCCCGCCGCTTATGAGTGAAAGTACTCCGCCGAAGCTGGGGGTTGCGCACCGCTGAGGCGGCGAGACGCCGACTCGACAGCCGGCAGGATGCCGGCGCTACGAAGTGCAGAGGCTATCCCCACGCGGGCTCAGTCATCTGCCCCGGCCGTGACCTGCCCGCCGGCGCCAACCGGAATCTCCTGGTCTTTATATTGCAACTGGTAAAGCTTGTAGTAGATCCCGTGCTGGGCGAGCAGTTGCTGGTGCGTGCCTACCTCGCGCACCTGGCCCTTGTGCATGACAATAATCTTGTCAGCGCGCTGGATGGTTGAAAGCCGGTGCGCGATGACCACCGAAGTGCGGCCCTCAACCATGCGGCTAAGCGCATCGCGCACCCTGGTCTCGGTTTCGGTGTCCACGCTCGAGGTGGCTTCATCCAGAATCAGGATCTTCGGGTCATGCGCCAGGGCCCGGGCAAACGAGATCAGTTGCTTCTGGCCGGTGGAAAGGGTTGAACCGCGCTCGCGGACTTCTTCTTTAAACCCTTGAGGCAGGGCGCGGATGAAGTCGGCCAGGTTCACATCTTCGGCGGCTTTTTCGACGTCCTCGTCCGTAATATCCTTCGTGCCCAGGCGAATATTGCCCTCAACCGTTCCGGTGAACAGGAACGGATCCTGCAGCACCACGCCGTAGCGGCGGCGGAGTTCGGCCAGGTCCATTTCCTTTACGTCCACGCCGTCGATCCTGATCGCGCCCTTTTGCACGTCGTAAAAGCGCATGAGCAGCGAGATGATGGTGGTCTTGCCCGCCCCGGTGTGGCCGACGATGGCCACGGTCTCGCCCGGCTCGATGGTGAAAGAAACATCGCGCAAAATCCAGTCCGGCTCGGTCGAAACCATAGCCGAGCTTGGCTCGGCCTGGACGGGTCGAAGACCCGTCCCCACATGGCCATTGCCGCTGCCTTGTGTGGCCGCGGGCGACTCGCCCGCGTCTTTGCCCGCCACGCTGCGGTAAGCAAACCAAACATGGTCAAACTCAATTCGCCCAGGTCCGGTCGGAGTCTTGGTCACCGCGGGCGAAGTAATCTCAGCGGGAGTATCCAAAAGTTTGAACACCCGTTCGCTGGCCGCCATCGCGGACTGCAGAATGTTGTATTTTTCGCTGAAATCCTGAATGGGCCGGAAGAAGCGCTGGGCATACTGGATGAACGCCGTAAGAATTCCGATGCTCACCACGGTTCGAACCACGTGGAATGAAAGCAGGTTCCGGCTGGAAAAATCCACCGCAACACTGCTTACGGTGAGTTTCCGGATAATGTCATTCCCGCCAAACCAGATCACGCACGCGATGGCCGTGGAGGAGAGAATTTCCACCACCGGGTAATAGACTGCGTGCGCCATGATCGCGTCCTTGAAAGCTTCCATGTGGACGGCGTTTACTTCCGAAAACTTGTCGAAGGAGCGCTGCTCGCGGTTGAAAAGCTGCAACACCACCATGCCGCTGACGTGCTCCTGCATGTAGGCGTTTATGCGCGCGATAGCAGTGCGAATGCGGCGGTAGGAATCGCGTACCTTGTCCCGAAAAATCTTGGTGGCGTAGGCGATCAGCGGTAAAACAGCCAGCGTGATCAGCGCCAGCTTCCAGTTCATGCCCAGCATGATGGCGGTAATGCCGGCCAGCACAAACACATCTTCGAAAATGGAGACGACACCGGAGGTGAACATTTCGTTCAAGGCATCGACGTCGGAGGTGACGCGCGTGACCAGGCGGCCGACCGGGTTCTTGTCGTAAAAGCCGATGTGCATATGTTGCAGGTGGCGAAAAATCTGCTTGCGCAGATCGAACATCACCATCTGGCCCGCCCACTGCATGAAATAAGTTTGCAGATAGTCGAGCAGGAAACCGAGCGCGATCAGGCCCACGTACATGGCCGCGATTTGAGCGATTCCGACGTAGGGATTGGTGCTCAGAAAGGAGTCGAACGGCGTGCTTCTGGGTACGGGCACCAGGTAGCGATCGATCTCGATGGCAACCAGGTATGGCCCCAGCACATCGGCGACGGCCTTGATCAGAATGGAGGCCAGGGAAATGCCGACCGGCCATTTGTAAGGGCGCAAATACTGCAACAGCCGTTTCATCAGGCGGCTGTCATACGCTTTCCCTAGTACTTCTTCTTCTTGGGCCATCGGCTATAGGACAAAGATACCCTAAATAGATTAGGAAAGAAGCGGGCAGGATGGAAAAGGTTTGGTCGCGGCTTGCGTAGGCCCAGATGTCCCCATCTGGGCGGGCGAGCGCAGCTCGCCGAGGTTCGGCCAGGTAGAGAGCCAGCGGAGCTTTGCTCCGCCGGGCAGGTGAGACACCTGCCCCTACGCGATTTTTCTGAGCACCAGGGCCGAGTTCTTCGATCCAAATCCTACGCAGTTGCAGATGGCGCGCTCGATGCTGGCTTTGCGGCCGATGTCGGGGACATAGTCGAGATCGCACTCCGGGTCAGGCGCGTCGAGATTAATCGTGGGCGGAATCTTGCCGTGCTCCATGGCGATCAGCGTCGCGGCCAGACTGGCCGAGCCGCAGGCCCCCTGAGCGTGTCCAATCTGCGATTTCAGTCCGGACATCGGAATCTTTCTGGCGTGCTCTCCCAGCGCCAGTTTCAGCGCCCGCGTTTCTACCCGGTCATTCATCTCGGTGGAAGTGCCGTGCAGGTTGACGTACTGGATATCTTCCGGCGCGAGGCTGGCCTCCTCTAGCGCCAGCGTGATGGCGCGGGCGGGTTCGTCCGGCGAGTCGCTCATGCGCACCCGGTGAAAAGCTTCGCAGGTGGAACCGTAGCCGGCGATTTCCGCATAGATGTGGGCGCCGCGTGCGCGGGCCCGCTCGTAGTCTTCGAGGATGAACATCCACGAGCCTTCGGCGATCACAAAACCGTCGCGGTCGGCGGAAAATGGACGGGATGCGCTTTCGGGAGCATGGTTCCACGATTGGGTGAGCGCGCGCAGCAAGGAGTAGCCCTTGATGATGCCGGGCGTGATGGGCGAATCCACGCCCCCCACCAGAAACATGGGCAACACGCCGGCCTGAATATGCTGGTAGGCGTAACCGATGGCGTCGGTAGAAGAAGTGCAGCCGGCAGTGACTACGTGGCTGTAGCCGCGAAATCCGAAGCGCATGCTGATTTCGCTGGGCAGCGTGCCCATGGTGCCGCTCGGAATGCAGAAGATGCTGACCTGCTTTACGTGTCCGCTATGCCAAAGCCGGTATTGCTCTTCAGAGAATTCCTGGGCCCCGCCCCCGGTCCCCAGAATCACTCCAATCTCGCGCTTCTGCTCCATTGACATGGCATTGGGATCGAGTCCGGCGTCCTTGATCGCTTCCGTGGACGCAGCCACGGCCAGCGGCACCACGCGGGAAACGTGCTTGCGTTCGCGCGCGTCCACCCAGGCCAGTTCGTCAAACTCGGGAATCTCGCCCGCGATTTGTACCGGCAGGGATGAAGGATCAAAACGCGAGATGCGTTTCACGCCCGACTTTCCGGCGAGAAGAGCGAGGCAAAAGGCCTCTTTGCCTATGCCATTGGGGCTGACCACGCCCAGTCCAGTGATGACGACCCGAGGAGCCATAAGTAATTTATGTGTCGTCCTGAACGAAGCAGCAGCTTCGCTTCGCGAAGCTGCGGTTAGTCGAAGGACCCCTATAAGCGGCGCCAACCTGTAGTTGCAGAGTGCTCATCTCTACGCCGCTAAACCGAGACTACGTTGCAGCTATAGGGATCCTTCGACTTCGTGGCCGCTTAAACATGTGACTGCGGCCACTCCGCTCGGGATGACATAGGTTCAGCCCTGACCACGTTACGCGAAGTGGGATAATTAGTCACGTGTCCCTGGGCCTCTACATCTCGGTGCCATTTTGCCGCACCAAATGCAGCTACTGCAACTTCTCCTCGGACGTCTTCTCCCGCGCCGTGTTCGAGCGCTACGTGGAACGTGTGGTTCAGGACATCCATCACGCCGATGAACTCGCCGGACATTTGGGCGGCGTGTACGAATCCGCAGTGGATTCCCTTTTCCTCGGCGGCGGCACACCTACCATACTCGATATATCGCAGCTGGAGCGATTGTTTGTCACGATTTCGCAAACTTTTGCGGTGGAGCGGGATGCCGAGATCACGGTTGAATGCGCCCCGGGCACGCTGACTCCCGCGGTGCTCGAGGCCTTCCAGCGCTGCGGGGTCAATCGCGTGAGCCTGGGAGTGCAGTCATTCGTGGACCCCGAGGCCGCATCCGTGGGACGCCAGCATAAGCATGCCACCGTGCTCGACGACATCGCGCGCCTGCGCGCTTCCGGCATTGAAAACATAAATATTGATCTGATTGCAGGTTTGCCCCACCAGACT
>DATGYF010000315.1:0-10218 GCA_035298145.1 Terriglobales bacterium
GCTGAAGGGCGACATCCCAAGCCCAACGCAGATCCCGCCCGGATGCCGCTTCCACACCAGTTCCAGTTTCTGGAGCGCATGGATGTTTTGGATTGCGCTGAACCCGGCGCCACCTTTCTTCTGAACGCCCCTTTTGGAGCGGACGAAGTATGGGGCCACCTCCCGCAGTCAGTGCAGGAAGTCATCATCCAGAAGAGGCTCAAGTTCTACCTGATTGACGCTTATAAGGTTGCACGCGAGACCGGGATGGGCAACCGCATCAACACCATCATGCAGACCTGTTTTTTTGCCATCAGTGGAGTTCTGCCACGCGAACAAGCGATCGAGGCCATAAAAGACGCTATTCGTGAGACCTACGGCAAACGCGGTGAGGCTGTCGTCGCCAAGAACTTTGTCGCCGTGGACCACACCCTCAGTCATCTCGAGCAGGTCACGGTTCCCGCCGTGGCGAGCAGCGGGTTGAGAGTTCTGCCGCCCGTTCCGGAGCGGGCGCCGGCGTTCGTGCGCGATGTCATTGGACCCATGATCGCGGGGCGTGGAGACGATCTCCCCGTGAGTGCCATGCCCTTGGACGGCACGTTCCCGACGGGGACCGCAATGTGGGAGAAGCGGAATATCGCTCAACAGATTCCAGTGTGGGACGAGCAGCTTTGCATTCAGTGCGGCAAGTGCGTGTTGGTTTGTCCGCATGCAGTCATCCGTGCAAAGGTCTATGACGCTCTGCTGCTGGGGAATGCGCCGGAAGGGTTCAAGTCGGAGAAGCCGCGCTGGCGCGAATTCGAGAGTCTGCGCTACACCCTCCAGGTCTCTCCGGAAGACTGCACCGGGTGCGAGCTCTGCGTCGAGGTCTGTCCGGTAAAGAGCAAGAGTGAGGCCAAACACAAAGCCATTAATATGCAGCCGCAGGCGCCGCTGCGGGAGCGGGAAAGCGCGAATTGGGACTTCTTCACCCAGCTTCCGGAGACTGACCGGAACCAGCTCTCGCACAGCCAGGTGAAGGACGTCCAGCTTCTGGAGCCGCTCTTCGAGTTTTCCGGGGCATGTGCCGGCTGTGGTGAAACCCCGTACATCAAATTGCTCACCCAGCTTTTTGGCGACCGCTTGATGATCGCGAACGCGACTGGTTGCTCGTCGATCTACGGTGGCAATCTGCCGACGACTCCATACACTCTCAACTCTTTGGGGCGGGGCCCGGCCTGGTCTAATTCACTGTTCGAAGACAATGCCGAGTTTGGTCTGGGCATGCGACTGGCGGTGGACCAGCAGGCAGCCTATGCACGCGAGCTGGTCGCCCGGCTGGCCGCGCAACTCGGCGATTCACTGGCGAGCGGCCTCCTGAATGCGGAACAATCGAGCGAGGCGGGGATCGAAGCCCAGAGGGAGCGCCTGGCCGAATTGAAAAAGAAGATTGCCACGCTGGATTCGCCGGAAGCGCGCGATCTGCTGGCGATCGCTGACGCGCTGGTACGCAAGAGCGTTTGGCTGGTGGGCGGCGACGGATGGGCCTATGACATCGGGGCCGGCGGACTCGATCACGTTCTGGGCTCCGGGATGAACGTCAATGTTCTGGTGCTCGACACAGAAGTCTATTCCAATACGGGCGGACAGATGTCCAAGGCAACGCCGCGCGGCGCGGTGGCGAAATTTGCCACCGGCGGCAAACATGCCGGCAAGAAAGACCTGGCGATGGAGGCCATCAGCTACGGATCGGTTTACGTGGCTCGTGTCGCCATGGGAGGCAGCGACACCCACACGGTAAAGACATTTCTCGAAGCTGAGGCCTACAACGGGCCGTCACTGATCATCGCGTATAGCCACTGCATTGCTCACGGTTATGACATGAGCCAGGGGATGGCACAACAGAAGGCCGCCGTGCTCTCCGGGTACTGGCCCTTGATGCGCTACGACCCTGAGCTGCGCGCGGCCGGGAAGAACCCGTTTCAGCTCGATTCCAGGGCGCCCAGTATTCCGTTCAAGCAATACGCGTATCAGGAAGCCCGCTACACCATGCTGGCACGGAGCAATCCTGAAGCCGCGCGTGAGCTGCTCCATCTCGCACAGGAAGATGTGGACCGGCAATGGAGGGTTTACTCGAGTCGTGCGGGAACGACAGAAGCCGCAGAAAGCCCGGCCAGCGGTTCGCCGACAGCAGCCTTGGTCACACTGCAACCAGGTGCCGCAGGAGGAGAGAAGAAATGATCGATATCACAACCACTTATCTGGGTTTGCCAATGAAGTCTCCGATCGTTGCCTCGGCCTCTCCTCTGTGCGAGTCGCTGGAAAACATACGGCATCTGGAAGACGCCGGAGCCGGCGCTGTGGTGCTGCCCTCCCTGTTTGAAGAACAGCTCGACCTGGAGAGCCAGGCGGTTGATTCTGACCTCTCGCGGGGCAGTGAAAGCTTTGCCGAGTCGCTCGACTACCTGCCCGATCTCCATACCTACAACCTCGGCGCCGATGGCTACCTCGAATTGATTCGAAAGGCCCGGGAACGGGTCTCCATTCCGGTCATCGCCAGCCTGAACGGAGTCTCGCCCGGCGGCTGGGCCCGCTACGCCGGGATGATGGAGCAAGCCGGTGCGGACGCGATTGAGTTGAACATCTACGCGATTATCACCGACCCCAACATCGAGAGCGCCGACGTGGAGCGCAACTATTGCGACCTGGTGCGACAGGTCAAGGCGAACGTCAGTATTCCGGTGGCGGTAAAGTTGTCGCACTTTTTCACCGCAGTGGGAAACATGGGCAAACAGCTGGACGCGGCCGGGGCGAACGGGTTGGTTCTCTTCAACCGCTTTTACCAGCCGGACTTCGATATTGAATCTCTCGAAGTGGTGCCCAGCCTGACGCTGAGCCGTCCGCAGGAATTGCTGCTGCGGTTGCACTGGGTCGCCATCCTCTATGGGTGGGTCAAAGCCGACCTGGCAGTTACGGGCGGCGTACACAGCGCCGAAGACGTCCTCAAATCCATGATGGCGGGAGCTCACGTGGCAATGATGACTTCCGCGCTTTTACAGCACGGAATTGACCACGTGGCTTCGGTGCTGGCGCACCTGGTTCGCTGGATGGAAAAGCACGAATACGAATCGATCAACCAGATGCGCGGGAGCATGAGCCAGCGCTCGGTAGAGGACCCGGCGGCTTTCGAACGGGGAAACTACATGCGGGTGCTCAGTTCCTACACGCTGCAAAAGACGCGTTGAGGGATCACAACGAAGGGTGACTGGCATCACCGCCTGCGACCTGTCTGGCGTGTCATCCTCGCTCAAACCGGAGGAAGTTGGTATGGGACAATCAGAAAAGAAGCGGGTCCTGATCGTGGACAATGATGAAGAAGAATCGCGTAAGCTCGAGGGGATGCTGCAGCAGGAAGGCTACGATTCGAGTACCACGTGGAGTGGGCTCGAGGCCCTTGACCTGTTGCAATCTCGAAGGTATGACGTACTCCTGGTGAGCACTTACCTTCCCGATCTCTATGTCGGAGATTTTTGTGAGCGGTTACGTCGCTTGCCCTCGCAACCCTGCACGATTCTGATGCAGGAGGATCACGACTCGGCCTCGATGGTGCAGAACGTAAGGTGCATGATCGGAGAGAGAAAAACTTCAGACACAATGAAGGCGGCCGGGTGTGATCCCAAATGACCTGGTGTGAACCACTGCGCTCGATGGACGATAAATGAAGGCCGCTGTCCTGAACCTGGCGCAGAACCCTGCCGGCCATCTGCTTCGAATGGGCGATGTTCCGCAACCATCGGCCCGGACCGGACAAGTTCTTCTGCGAGTGCTGGCCTGCGGCGTATGCCGGACCGACCTGCATATCGCGGAAGGCGAGCTCCCGCCACTTCGTGAGGACCTGATTCCGGGCCATCAGATCGTAGGGGAGATTGTCGAGGGCGCCACGCCGGAGCTTCCCTTAGGAACCCGCGTTGGGGTTTCCTGGATTGGGGGCATCGATGGGACGTGCTGGTATTGCCAGCACAGCCTTGAAAATCTATGTGATTCGCCCACCTTCACCGGCTACACGGTAAACGGCGGGTATGCAGAATATGCAATTGCCCGGGCTGATTTTGTCTTTCCTCTTCCCGCCGCGCTCGACGATCTGCACGCTGCCCCTCTCTTGTGTGCCGGCATCATTGGTTTTCGCAGCCTCCGGGTGGCTGGGGTGGAGCACGAAGAGCGAGTGGGGCTCTTCGGTTTCGGGGCCTCGGCACATCTCGCCATCGCTGTCCTGCGCGCGTGGCGGTGCGAAGTATATGTCTCGACCCGAGGCGCCTCTCATCGCCGGCTGGCGGAATCGCTGGGGGCAACCTGGGTGGGAAGCGAGAAAGACAAGCCGCCCGTCGAACTGGACCGAGCCGTGACTTTTGCGCCCAGTGGGGATGTAGTGGTGACCGCTCTGAGCAGTCTGCGCAAAGGCGGCGTGGTTGCGATCAACGCAATTCATCTGGACCGGATTCCCGAGTTTGACTACGATCGCCTCCTGTGGGGCGAACGCCAGCTTCGGAGCGTGGCCAATATGACTCGCTCCGATGCCCGCGATTTTCTTCAACTCGCGGCTGCAATCAACCTTCGGCCCAAGGTCACAACCTTCCCTCTCGGACAGGCCAACGAAGCTCTGGCCGCTGTGAAGAACGACGCAATCAACGGTGCGGCTGTAATCGTCCCTTAACCAGCGGCGAATTCGACTCCGGTCCATGCGTTCCTTCCTGAGAGTCCTCTCCGTTTGTGAACAGGAGTATTTCGCGTGAGCCTGATTACATTGCCGGGTGACGCTGGTCACATTCTTCGGAACCAGGATGAGAGCAGACTGGATGCGAACGAGGCTGGAGGCTCGACGTGGCGAACAAGAAGCGCGATCTCCTGGAAGTTTTAAGACTTGAACTCGAGTTCCTCGAGAATGGGGGCTACCGAAAGGGGTCCTCGTGGCGCCCTCAGTTCATTTTCGAGGATTCTCCTACATGCTTGAATTATGGAAATCCAGCGCCCAGGCGACCTTGTTCGGAGTGTGTCCTCATGCAGTTCGTGCCGCCGCCGTTTCGCGACGAAAAGGTGCCCTGCCGCTACATTCCGCTCGATCAGCAAAGTGAAACCATCCAGTCGCTGTATCGATGCGGCACGGCGGAAGAGCTGGAAGCGGCGGTGGGGGAATGGCTCATGAACACGATTCAGAAGCTGGAGCTGGAACGAACGCCCGTCCCGGACGGCCAGGCAAAAGGAAGCGTTGCCGAGGCGTAGAAGAGGTTTCGCAGTGAGGAGACAATGTTCCGCAGGTGCTCCAACCCGGACTGCCAGAACGCATTTGACTATCGCCGGGGCCGATTGTTTCGTTTTCACAACCAGCAGTCGGACAGTCAATCGTCGGTTGAGCTGTGCCACTGCGTGAGGCATTTTTGGCTGTGTGACGGCTGCTCCAGAAGCTACATACTTGAATTTCACCTCGGTATGGGGGTGGCGATCAGGCCAAGACTGGGGACAGAGCCGCCCCGTGCAATCTGCTGTTGTCCGGGGTCGAGGTCAAGTCCATGTCTCGCGGAGTGATGAGTTCGGATAGCCTTGCGCCGGGCCCGGCAGAATGCTAAGTTCCCTCCTGATGGGGCAGGCTGAAACCAACTACAATAAAAGTTTGAGCCACGAGGATGGAAAATTCCGCCGTCTGCTGGAAGCCGCGCCCGATGCCATGGTCATTGTGGATCGCTCCGGGCGGATGCTGCTGGTCAACGCGCAAACCGAAAGCATGTTTGGCTACACCAGGCAAGAACTGCTCGATCAACCAGTCGAAATCCTGATTCCGGAACATTTCCGCCACAGACATCAGCAACACCGGGAAGCCTATCACCGCGCTCCTCATCCGCGTCCCATGGGCAGCGGTCTCGAGTTGCTTGGACGACGTAAAGACGGCAGCACCTTTCCCGTGGAAATCAGCCTCAGTCTGTTGGACGATCAGGGCGGCGGTATTCTGGTCACGGCAGCGATTCGTGATGTGACCGAACGCAAGCGGGCGGAAGAGGCCCTGCGGCAGAGTCAGGAGCGTTTTCGTCTGGTGGTGGAGGAAGTCAAAGACTACGCCATCTTCATGCTCGATCCCAGCGGGAAGATTGTGAGTTGGAACGAAGGTGCGCAGAAAATCAAGGGGTACACTCCCGAGGAAATCATCGGGCAGCACTTTTCCTGTTTTTACACCTCCGAAGATCTGGAAAGTGGCAAGCCGGACGAGGAGTTGACGGTGGCCGCGGCGGAAGGCCGTTGGGAGGAGGAAGGCTGGCGGCTGCGAAAAGACGGTTCGCGCTTCTGGGCTGACGTGGTCATCACAGCCCTCCATGACAAAGCCGGCAACCTTCTTGGATTTACCAAGGTCACGCGCGACATCACGGAAGGCAAGCGTGCCCGGGAAGCCTTCCTGCTGGAGGTGACGAATGCCCTGGTAACGAACCTTGACATCCATCAGTTGCTCTCCGCTATTGCCTCCTGTGTCCGTCAGGTAAAAGCGTTCGACCACGCTACTCTGGCTCTCTACGACGCGCATAGCGGGCGGCTGCGCATGCATGTGCTCGAGCCTGCAGCGGGCGCTGAGGTGAGCTCTGTTATTGGAGAAGAACCCTTGGTATCGCTGGGCAAGTCACCGGCAGGTTGGGCCTATACAACCCGGAAGCCCCTGCTGCTCAAGGGACAGCCCGGCGAAGAGTGGGCATTCGAAACGCCGCCCCAATTGGGTCAGCAATCGTTGAAGTCCGGCTGCTGGATTCCGTTGATGGGCCGGGAAGGTGTAATGGGAACACTCAATGTATTCAGCAGCCGCCCCGGCAACTTTACCGATGACGATGTCATCATGCTCACCCAGATCGCGGGACAGGTGGCCATTGCGATGGGGAATGCCCTGGCGTTCCAGCACCTTTCCGAACTCAAGGACCAGCTCAGCGAACAGAAGCAGTACCTGGAAGATGAGCTGAAAACCGAATTCAATTTCGAGGAGATCATCGGCCACAGCAAATCCATCAGGCGGGTCCTAAAACAGGTCGAGACTGTGGCGGCCACTGACTCCACGGTCTTGATCCTCGGAGAGACCGGTACGGGCAAGGAATTGCTGGCCCGGTCAGTTCACGACCTGAGCCCGCGCCGGGGCCATGCATTTGTTCGCGTAAGCTGCGCTTCCATACCTGCGGGTCTGCTCGAGAGCGAGCTATTCGGCCACGAAAAAGGCGCCTTCACGGGGGCCATCGCGCAGCGTGTGGGCCGGCTGGAGTTAGCCCATCAGGGCACGATTTTTCTCGATGAAGTGGGCGACATTCCGCTCGAATTGCAGCCCAAACTGTTGCGGGCGCTGCAGGAAAGAGAGTTTGAACGGTTGGGCAGTACCCGCACCATCAAGACCGATGTCCGCATCGTCGCTGCCACCAACCGCGATTTGACGAAACTTGTGGCGTCCGGGCAGTTCCGCAGTGATCTGTTCTATCGTCTGAATGTTTTTCCCATTGTGGTGCCGCCGCTGCGCGACCGGGGCGATGATATTCCGCTGTTGGTCCAGTATTTCCTGTCGAAGTTCTCTCAGCGAATGAAGAAAAATATCGACATCGTGCCGCCCGAGGGAATGCGCGCATTGTGTAAATACTCGTGGCCGGGCAATATTCGTGAACTGGAACATGTCATCGAGCGCGCCGTGATTCTCTCGCCCGGCCCCATCCTGAAGGTCCCGGCATTCGAACCTGCTCCCGAACCGGCTGGCGGGTCGTCCACTATGCCGCCCTTGAAGACATCGGTGCTGGAAGATGTCGAGCGAGAACACATCGTCCGGGTGCTGCGCGAGACGAGGGGCAAAATCGGTGGGCCGGACGGCGCGGCCGAGCGTCTGGGCATGAATCGCACAACCTTGAACTCGCGCATGCGGAAGCTGAAAATTTCCCGCCAGCAGTCCTGATCATTCCCAATGGTTTTCGAGTGTGCCGAATCACCGACGGCCGTGACCCTCATCACTGTGCTTTTTATTGCCTTCTGGCAATCTGTACCTGCAGCGCGGGTTTCTCCCCAGTTCGCCGGCGACGCCGAATAAAGGACGGGCCAAGGCGGGGAACCGCCGGAACCAGAGCTGACTCCCCCAGGAAAGAGGAAATCACCATGTCCCAAACATCCATTGTTGTAAAGGGCGCCGAGGAAAAACCGGTCGCAATTACTCCAATCGAGCGTTTAACGAAGCAAATTGACAAGACATTTCAGGCGATCACTAAGAGAGCCTACGAGATCTTCGAAGGGAATGGACACCGATCTGGGCACGACCTCGACGACTGGTTCAAGGCTGAGACGGATCTGCTCCATCCGGTGCATGTAAACATCGCAGAGTCGGGAGAAAGCCTTGAGGTCAAGGCTGAAGTGCCTGGCTTTAGCGAGAAGGAGATCGAGGTCAGTGTCGAACCGAGCCGTTTGACGATTACCGGCAAGCGGGAAACGGAGACCAAGAGCGAGAAGCAGGGCAAGACGGTCTATTCGGAATTTTGCTCGGACCAGATCCTGCGAGTCGTGGATTTGCCTACAAGCGTCGATGCCGAGAAGGCAACCGCAACTTTGAAGAACGGCGTGTTGCAGTTGACGATACCGAAGGCAGCCGCGGCGAAAACGATCGAAATCAAGTCCAAGGTTGCCTGATCGCCAGAGTTACGTATGGACGGACAATTCCCCGGTAAATCAGGTTTTGTCCGTCCGAAGTTGAATTGAGACTGATGCAATGTCGCCACTGACGATATTTCGCCTCGTCAGTGAAGCGCGTCATGGTTCTTGATTTCTATTAGAACTACTCCTGATACCTCCTATCTCGCTCTGGCTGAATCACTTAGACGGAAACCATTAATTCCTCCCTACTGTGGCTCGAGGCTTGCTCCGCAGTATGTGTGCTCAGGATCACAATGCAGAAGACCTCCGATGTGGTGGTTCTAAAGCTGGAAGGCGCCGTCAAGGGGCCCTGGGTCGAGGAACTGCGAAAGGCTTGGCTTACATCGGCAACGATGGCGGCCGGGGAGGCTCTACGTATTGACTTGGCGGCTGTGAGTTTTGTTGACGGAAGAGGCCGCGATCTCCTTTTGGAAATGAGGAGAGAGGGTGCCACTTTGGAGGGGAACTCGAGTTTCCTCCGCCATATCCTGGAGGACGGGGACACCGTCCGCGAGCAGTCGAAGAAAGGCAGGAGTTCGAAATGACTAGCCATGTACCGTACGGAATGGAAATCGCAGAAGATTGCGCGACTTGTCCAATGCGAAAAGACGGATTCTTTTGCCAAATGACCAGTGAAACCCTGGCAGACTTCCAGAAAATCAAATTCACCAGCTCGTATCCGGCTGGGTCGGTCTTGTTTGTCGAGGGGCAGGTGCCGCGCGGAGTGTACATGCTCTGCAAGGGACGTATAAAGCTGACTATGACCTCACCGGCGGGAAAAACCGTGATATCTCGGGTGGTTGAAGCAGGTGAACTGCTGGGCCTGCACTCCGCCATTTCCGGAGATGCTCACGAGGTCACCGCCGAGACCCTTCAACCCTGCCAGGTGGATTTCATCCGTCGCGACGACTTTAACAAGCTGTTGCGCGACCACGGCGACGCCTCGGCCAACGCTATGCAGCAATTCACCAACTATTACCGCGGAGCCTGTCATCAGATTCGGTATCTGGGCCTCACTCCTTCGGCAACCGAAAAAATGGCTTCCTTCCTTCTCGAATCAGCCGTGCACGGGCAGGAAACGCCCACGGGAATACGCTTCAACCTGAGCTTGACGCATGAGGAGATCGCTCAGGTGGTTGGGGTAACCCGCGAAACCGTTACCCGAGCCCTGACGGAATTGAGAGCCAAGATGTTGATCTCTACGAAAGGCCCAAGCATCCTGATCAGGAATAAACCCGGGCTGGAAGCCATGATCGCGGCCCAATAAGTTCTATGATGGATGTGGGCTGCGCACCGACCGTCTTGTTCCTTAGAGCAGCAAAATCGCAGGGGACAGTCTCGATGTCCTGCCGGTTGCATCCCGGTATTGCTGTAGTCCAGATCTGCTTGCCCAAATCCTCTTCAGCCTCGCTCACAGGTATTACTTCCTAACCCGCCGGTCGAGCGGTCAGGACGGGGCAGCGCGCCTGCAGGACTACGCGGTAAGCAACCGTGTTGCGGAAATGGGTGGTCATTTCTCCAGCCTGGCGCACACCCATCCCAATCAAGTCTGCGTTGCCAGTTTGAGCATGAGCCAGAATC
>DATGYF010000316.1:0-1953 GCA_035298145.1 Terriglobales bacterium
GTCGTAGTCACCCCAGGTCGGGCCCGTGGACCAGCCTCCGAGCGTGACGCCGGCTTTCTCCGCGACGTCGGTAAATGTTCCGTCGTGGTTGTTGTGATAGAGCCGGTTGCTGCCATAGTTAGCCACGTAGATGTCGGGCCATCCGTCATTGTCGTAATCGCCCACCGCCGCGCCGAATCCCCAACGCTGGTTGCTGATGCCGGCCTTGTCGGTGACATCGGTAAAAGTTCCATCTCGATTGTTGTGAAAGAGCATGGCGCGAGGAGCTGCTTCCTTACCTTTGAAGGCCGCGAGAGTGGAACCGTTCAGAAGATAGATGTCAAGCCAGCCATCGTTATCGTAGTCGAGCAGAGCGACGCCCGAACCCGGAGTCTCGATGATCGAACTTTTTTCCTGCGTGCCGGAACGATGATGAAACTTGGCCAGTCCGGCTTGTTTGGTGACGTCCGTAAATACGACGGGAGCACCGTCCACAAAGCCGCCTGCGGTGATGGGGCGCGACTTCGAGTCTTTGACCGCGGGCCGGGCCGCGCCGGTCGAGACTCCCATATTTGTAGAGGGCGGCTTCTGCGGCTCTGGTTGCTGGCTGTTTCCGGGAACCGCAAAGACGAAGACCGGAAGAAGAAAGAACGTGCAAGAGGCCAGGCGCAGACGCGCTTCATGGACCCCCTTTAAAAGAATCAGTCGCAGCGAAAGCTCGCGACTCTCCTGGAGGCGGCGATGCCGCCAGAGATAGCACACGTTAAGCCTGAAGTTGAGGACGCCTGACAGTATGGACACGACAGGTCGAGTGAAGCGGATTGGAGTATAGCGCACCGTGAACGTACACGAATAATACGCCGGAATCATTTTTCCGCAGGCCGGGCAAGAGGTGAGGAAACCAGAGTTGGCATCAGGATGACTACCGCGAGACCAATCTCCCCGATCAAAGCCTGCTGTCGAGCATCGCAACTGGTACGGCGGGCAGCTAAACTCTAGCCACACGCAGTTCAAAGGCGTCAGCGCTACCTTCTCGGCCAGCAACTTCGTGGCTGTGACCACCGCTCATGACCCGAGGGAAATACAGCTGGGATTGAAGCTGATCTTCTAGACGGCGTTGGAAACGGTAATGGCCAAGCTCAAGTTGTACGAGCGGGGCTTTTTTTCTCCAATCTTTATCCATGAGGCACTCCCAATGGACGCATGAGCTGCAGCGAAGCGACCGCAGCTGTCGTCTGCACCAGAGACTTCGCGGGTCTCGCCACGACGCCAAAATAACAAGAAAGGGGACTAGCCGAGGGCGGAGCCGTTGCCGGGCCAACCCGGAGTGATTATTCTGAAAAGGTTGATGTGACGAATTCGATGCGGGCAAATTATGGGCAGAGGATTTCCGGTCGTGCAAAGATGTAAATCATTGGTGGTACTGGCTGTCTTGTTGTGGCCGGCACTGGCCAGTCCGCAGACCGCCACTCCCGCGCAAGCCATGGCGCTGGAGCAGCAGGGTAAGCTGGCAGAGGCGGCAGAGGCGTGGCGGGCCGTAACCGTGCATAATCCTCAGGACTCGGCAGCCTTTGCCAGCCTGGGCGTCGTGCTGGCCCGGGAGACGCAATATAAAGACGCGGCCGCAGCCTATCGGAGGGCCATCGCCCTCAATCCCAGGCTGCCCGGCATCCAGCTGAATCTGGGCCTCGCGGAGTATAAGCAAGGACACTTCCAGGCTGCGATTCCGCCGCTGCGGGCCGCGCTGCTCCAGGATCCACGGAGCCAGCAGGCGCGCACTCTGCTGGGCCTCAGTTGCTACGGCGCCAGTCGCTTTGCCGAGGCCGTGAAATATCTCGAACCGGTCGCCCGGCTGGACCCCGCCAACGCCGAACTGCATCAGGTGCTGGCTCAAAGCTGCCTGCGGGCCAAGAAATATGCTTGCGCCCAGGAACAGTTTCGCCAGCTCCTGCAGCAGAATCCGGACTCGGCGCC
>DATGYF010000317.1:0-8768 GCA_035298145.1 Terriglobales bacterium
CGAAGCCGGCGATGAAGGCTCCTCCATCCGGTCCCAAATAAATGGGCGACGAAAAACCAACTGTTGTGGTCACGGGGATCTCCGGCAATCTGGGGAGCAGGCTGCTGCCGCTACTGGGCGGCTTCAACGTGATTGGCGTGGACGTGGCGCCGCCGGCGACCGACCTGCCGCTGCGCTTCGAACGCATGGACCTGGGGCAAGAGGAATCCTGCCGCCAGCTTTTCTTTTTATTGCGGGAAACGCGGGCGGAGGCTGTGATCCACCTGGCATTCGTTCTGGACGCGGTGCGAGCTGGAGTGCTGGATCTGGATCGCATGTGGCAGATCAACGTGGCGGGAACGGCGCGGGTGATGGAAGCGATCACCGAGGTCAATCATGAAGAGACGGTGGTGCGGAAATTCATTTTTCCCAGCAGCGTTTCGGTGTACGGGCCGGAGACATCCGGGGCCGCGACGGAGGAGCATCCGCTGGGCGCCCATACCCTGCCCTATGCGATCCATAAGATGGAATGCGACAAGGTAGTGCAGCAGCGGGCGCCGGCACTGCGGGGGTGCAGCGCCTATATGCTGCGTCCGCATATTTTTGCCGGGGCAAGCGTGCAGAACTACATGCTGGGCGCCTTTCGGGGCACGCCGGGTGGGCGAAGCAACCGCGCGGCCAGCATGAGGAGCCGGGGCAAGCGCCTGCCCTGCCTGTTGCCGCGAGGACGCCGGTATCTGGAGCATCGAATCCAGTTCGTGCATGTCGATGACATGGCCCGGCTGATCACGCGGATTCTGCAGAAGACAGAGCCAGAGTCGCAACGGCTGACCGTACTCAACGTGGCCGGGCGTGGCGATCCGTTAACCTTTGAGCGCTGCATCGAAGTGGCTCAGGCCAGGCTATTGCGGATGCCGGGCAAGGTGGCGTTCAGGATGGCGCTGAAGATTCTGTGGCAGCTGGGGATTACAGCCATCCCGCCCGAGGCGGCACCTTACATGACCAGCGAGTACATCATGAATACGGACCGCCTGCGGAAATTTCTGGGCGAGAGTTATGAGGACGTGATCCGTTACACGATTGCGGATGCGTTTGCGGATTGCTTCAAAAGCGAGGCGGCGGTGAAGGTGCAGGAGTCTCCGGCTGAGGTTTAGGGCGGCATGCCTTTTGGAATGCGAGGGCGAGGCGCCCTCGCGACAGCCGGCGGGACGCCGGCGCTACTTCTTGCCGCGGTAGAGGCCGGCGATGCCCAGGGTGTATGGGGTCCAGGATGAGTCGCGGAAGCCGGTTTCGCGTATGCGTTGCAGCATGTCGCCGGGGGCGGGAAAACGCGCCACCGATGCAGGCAGGTAAGCGTAGGGTCCTTTCACTCCCGAGATCAGGGTGCCGACCGCGGGCAGGACCCGTTTGAAGTACAGCCGGTAGCAGTTTCCCACCAGGCCTTCAGGCTCTCCGAAATCCAGAATGCCAAATTCTCCGCCGGGGCGCAGGACGCGCATGATCTCCCGCAATCCGGCATCGTAATCCGCCAGGTTGCGAAAACCGAAGGCGGAGGTGATCAGATCGAAGTGCGCGTCGGGAAAGGGCAGGCGCAGGGCATCGGCTTCGATCCAGCGCAAGGGAGTGGCGGCCGCCTTCTGGCCGGCGCGCTGCAGCATGGCGTGAGAGAAATCGGCGCCCAGGATTCTGGGGCGGGACTTCCCTGCCTGGCGGCGCAGGGCCAGCGTCATGTCGCCCGTGCCACAACACAAATCGAGGACCTGGGATTCCGAGCGGGCGAGAATGTTGGCAAAGGCGCGGGCCGTTCTTCTCCACCAGAGCCGGTCGATATTGAAGGAGAGGAGATGGTTCAGCAGATCGTAGCGGGGCGCGATGGCGGTGAACATGGCGCGCACGGCGCGGGCGGCGGATTGCGGGTCGGCGGCGCCTTCGGGGGCAGCGCCGAGGACTGCGGATTTGGTGGAGTCCGTCATGTTGGAAATTCTTTGCCGGGCTCGGTGCGACCTGACCAAAACCGCGCGCGACTCGCCCGCGAGATCTGAAAGCCCGGTCAAAAGCCGCGGGCGAGTCGCCCGCGATCACACGGACGAGCTAAAGCCCCCCACCTCTTCGTGAGGGCCAATGGCCGGGCCGAGGGCCTGCTCCACGCGGACAAAAGTTTTTCTGTCCCACCTTCAACCCCACTTGCTGCAACCCTAACGGGAGAGGCGGCGCAATTCATCGACGGCTTCGATCACCACCTGCTCGGGTACGTCGTTTGCGATTTCGACTTTGCCGATTTCGCGGGGCAGGACGAAGTGCACGACACCGTTGCGGGTCTTTTTGTCCGATTTGAGCAGACGAAGGATGTCGCGGCTGCGCGATTTGACCTTCGGCAGAGGGCCCAGAGCACGTACCGCGTCAGTAATGCGGGCGGCGCCAGCCCGGTCGATGCGATCTACGGCCGATGCAATTCTGGCCGACGCGATCATGCCCCAGGCCACCGCCTCGCCATGCAGGAAATGGCGGTACGCGGTCTCCGCCTCGAGCGCGTGGCCGATGGTATGGCCGAGGTTCAACACTCGTCGGAGGCCGTTTTCCCGCTCGTCGGAGGAAACCACTTCGGCTTTCAGCCTGACTGATTCTGCGATGATCCATTCCAGCTTGGACGGGTCGCGGCGCAATTTCTTTGCATCCACGTCTTCGAGGACGCGGAACAACTCCGGTTTGCCGATCACACCGCACTTGAGCGCTTCATAAAGACCGGCGCGGAATTCACGGTCGGGCAGCGTGGTCAGGACCGCAGGATCGATCAGGACCATGCGGGGATGGTGGAAGGTCCCGACCAGATTTTTACCGGCGCGCAGGTTGACCCCGGTTTTGCCGCCGATGGAAGCGTCCACTTGCGCCAGCACGGTGGTGGGAATTTGCACCAGTTCGAGGCCGCGCATGTAGAGCGAGGCCAGCAGGCCGGTGACGTCGCCCACCACGCCGCCTCCGAAAGCTACGATGACGGAATTTCGATCTGCGCCGAGCCGGCTCAACTGCTCGGATAGTTTCTCTACCGTGGCCAGTTTTTTGTGGCGTTCGCCGTTGGGCATTTGCAGAATTTTGGGGACAAATCCAGCGGCGGCCAGCGAGGCGGTCAGTTTTTTCCCCCACCTGCGGCGGACGGGCGGGACGGTGACGATGAAAAGGCGTTGGGAGTTTGCACCGAAGATGTTGCGGAGTGCTACGCCGGAACGGTGCAGGAGGCCGTTCTCGATTACGGCGTCATAGGGACGCGGCGGAAGTGCGATGGCTACGCGGGTCATGCGTTCTCATCATAACGTAAGCGGATGGAGGCGGAGAGTACCTGGCACCGCTGCACGAGCGGGGCGCTCGCGCCTACATGGGGCACTCGCGCCTACATGGCGCTTTTTTTTGGATTGGCCACGGAGGCGATTACGGAGATGGCGAGGACTCCGGCCACCGCCGCCAGGGCCACCGGGGTCGGAATCTCGAGATAGTGGGACAGAAGCATCTTGGCACCGACGAAGACCAACACCAGGGAGAGGCCGTAGTGCAGGTAGCGAAACATTTCCATCATGCCGGCGAGGGCGAAGTACATGGAGCGCAGGCCCATGATGGCGAAAACATTTGAGGTGTAAACGATGAAGGCGTCGCGGGTAATGGCGAGGATTGCAGGAATGGAATCCACGGCGAAGAGCAGATCGGTGGTTTCGACCACCAGCAGGACGACGAACAGGGGGGTGGCATAGAGTCCGGCGCGGCGAACGAAGAACTTGTTTCCTTCGTAGTCCTTGGTCACGGGCACAAAGCGGCGGAACAGACGCAGCACCGGATTTTTCTCGGGATGGATCTCAGCCTCCTCCTGGAAGAACAGCTTGATGCCGCTGTAAACCAGGAAGGCGCCGAAGACGTAGACAATCCAGTGAAACCTCTGGATGAGTCCCACGCCGGCCACGATGAACACGGCGCGCATGATGAGGGCTCCCAGAATTCCCCAGAACAGGACCTTGTGCTGATGGACGGGGGGCACATGGAAGAAGCGGAAAATCAGCAGGAACACGAAGAGGTTATCGACGCTGAGCGAAAGCTCGATGACGTATCCGGTGACAAACTCGAGCGCGGAGGTGCGCCCGTGCCAGAAGAAAACCACCACCGCGAAGATGACGGCCAGGGCGATCCACACTGCGCTCCAGGCCAAGGCTTCGCGAAACTTTACGGTGTGGGCGCGGCGATGGAACACACCCAGGTCGAGCACCAGCATGGCGAGGACGAAAAGATTGAACAAGATCCAGAACAGTAGCAATGAGCGCCCCGAAGCAAATTGTGTGGGGCGGACACTTTTGTCCGCCGCCTTTGACTTTATCCTAAATCACGCTGCGGTCTGGCAATCAAAGCATCGAAAAGTGCGCACAAATCAAAGGCCAAGGCGGCGGACAGGAGTGTCCGCTACACACGGGATTGTTAACTTCAGATTTCAGTTTTCAGTTCTCGGTTCTCAGTTGCGGTTTTCCAGGATGCGGACGGTTTCGAGGATAACGCTTCCGGCGATTTCGATGCTTTTGGAGTTGAGTTTGTCCATGGTGTCTTGGGGGGTGTGATGGAATACGTTGCCGTAGCCGTAGTCGAGGTCAATGAGGTCAGCGCTGGGAACGCCGAGATGAACGAAGGGCAGGTGGTCATCTTCGACGGTAATTGTGCGGGCGAAGAAGTGAGACTGGTAGCCCAATCGTGTCGCCGCCAGGTAAAGCTTGTCTTCAAGCCAGGGGGTGGAGTTGGTATCGCGGTCGATGTTGAGGTCGGCGTCGCCGATCATGTCGGCCAGCAGAAAGGCCTTCATCTTTTCCAGCGTGCCATCTTTTTGCCATTTGTCGGCCAGGTGGCGGGCGCCGTAGAGACTGTCGGTGGCGGTCCAGTTCTTTACTGCTTCTTCGCCGTCGGTCCACAGCAGCCAGACGCTGTAGCCTGCGCGTTTCTTGCCGCGAAGCTGGTTGGCCAGTTCGAGGAGAATGGCGGTGGAGGAACCGCCGTCGTTGGCGCCTACATACCCGGTATCGCGCAGCGGATAGTTAGTGTCATAGTGGCCGGCAATCACAATCACTCCGTCGCGCGTGCCGGGAAATTTGGCGATGATGTTCCGCACGGGAAATTTGCCTTCCGGCGTGTCGGCGGTGAAGGCGTCGTCTTCCACCAGGTCTTTTTTCAAGTGCGCCAGGATGTAATTCTCCAGCTTCTTATGATTCGGGCTGCCGATGGGGCGCGGGCCGAAAGCCACTACCTCGCGGGTATATTGCAGGGCGCGGGCGGCGTTAAAGGTGGGTGCGGGAGAAACAGCCGATTGGGCACCGGCGGTTAGAGTCAGCAGCAAGGCCGCTGCGGTTTGGAGACAGCTCAATGCGCTGCCGAGTTTCGCTCGGCCCGGACGGGTCAGAGACCCGTCCAAACACGGGCGGGGATGACCCTTCTTTTTGCGTCTCTCCATCATCGATCTTTTCGGGCCTGGCGGGCTTTGCGCTGTTTGGGATGGACCAGGAACGCGATGCCGATGCTCAGGATGTAGAGGGCGACCATGGGCGCGGCGAAAATGCACATGTTCAGAATGTCCGTGGTCGGAGTGATGATGGCGGCGATGATGAAAATCACCAAGATCGAATAGCGCAGGTTACGCCACATCCAGCCGGCAGTGACGATACCCATCAGCGACAGAAAAAAGACCAGGATGGGGAGCTCGAAAATCACGCCCATGCCGATCATGATGGTGAGGAACAGGTCGGTATATTCGCCAATCGTGATCATTGGCTGGAACTGTTTGCCGTAGTCGATGAGGAAGGTCAGGGCCGCGGGATAGACCATCTTGTAGGCGAACAGACCGCCCGACAGGAACAGCAGGACCGTCGAGAACATGAAGGGAAATACGTAGCGTTTCTCGTTGCGGTAGAGGCCGGGAGAAATGAACATCCATACCTGGTAGAGCACGATGGGCGAAGTCACGAACAGGCCAGCGAGTGCCGCGACCTTCAAGTAAAGGTTGAAGGGTTCGGTGGGGTTCAGATAGACCAGCTTCTCGGCCATGCCATTGTGGCGCAGGGCGTCCATGATGGGCCGCTGCACGAAGCTGAAGATGAACTCGTGATAATTCCAGCAGGCAAAGAAGCCCACGGTGACGGCAATAATGGAATAAATGAGGCGGCGGCGCAGTTCCTCGAGGTGGTCGAGGAAGCTCATGGCGGTAAGGCCGTCGTGGGAGTCGTCGGCGGGGGGAAGCTCAGCGGCCATCTCAGGCATCGGGGGCCTTGGCCAGTGAGTTCGTTTCAGGGACAGAAATCTCGGGGCGAGGCCCGCTGCCAGTGGCTACGGAACCGGCCGGTGCCTGGACGGGGGGGAGAATGGTCTGGCGGCTGTTTTCGAGATCGAGCTGGGAGATTTCGGACTCGATTTGGGCCTTGAACTCGTTCGAGGCCCGCTTGAATTCATTAAGGGCCCTTCCGATCTGGCGACCGATTTCGGGCAGCTTCTTGGGCCCGAAAAGGATCAGGGCAAACAGGAAGAGGAAAATCATCTCTGGGAAACCCAGGTTCATGAGTCCATGATACTGCCGGAGCGGATTGGCGGCAATCGGGGGCCAGACTCTTGAATCGTCAAACCACGGAGGACACAGAGGACACAGAGAAACCGGCACCACAAGGTTCGGCTGGCGCATCCAATTGATAGCGGCGTCAGGGGATAGCGACCACTGGATCGCGGGGTCCGGCTGATTACTTCGGGGTAGCCGAAACAGTGGCTAAGTGGGTCAGACAGCGTTATACTTCGATCAGACGCGCTGTGCTGGGGTGTTTCTACGTCCCCGGCGAAGGAAAAAATGATGGTGGGTAGTTCTCGTCGCGCACTCCTCCTGATTGTATTCATTCTCGTAACCTGCGGATTTCTCGGGATCGTCTTCGGGCAGAAGATCAATCCTGCGGCTGCTCCCGGCGGCGACGCCGACGTCCGCGACAGCTTGCGGCAATTCACCACGGTATATGACGTGGTGGAACAGAATTATGCGGAGCCGGTGAACCCCGACAAGGCGATCTACAACGGGGCCATTCCGGGGATGCTGCATGTGCTCGATCCGCATTCGAATTTCTTCGATCCCAAGGCCTATTCCCTGCTGCGCGAGGATCAGCGCGGGAAATATTACGGGGTGGGAATGACGGTGGGGCCGCGCAATAACAAGGTGATCGTGATTGCGCCGTTTGTGGGGACGCCCGCGTACCGCGCCGGCATTCGGCCGGGTGACATCATCGCGGCGGTGGATGGCAAGCCTACGGACAACATGAGCACGGGCGATGTGGCCGACCTGCTCAAGGGACCCAAAGGGACCACAGTCCACATCACGATTTTGCGCGAAGGCGCGGACAAGCCGCTGGAATTCGCCGTGGTGCGGGATGAGATTCCGCGTTACAGCGTGGACCTGCACTTCCTGATCAAGCCGGGAATCGGCTATATGCACGTTTCGGGTTTCAATGAAACCACGGAACATGAGGTGGCGGACGCGCTCGAGCAGATGGGCGACCTGAAGGGATTGATTCTTGATCTGCGACAGAATCCCGGGGGGCTGCTGAATGAAGGTGTGGGCGTAGCCGACAAGTTCCTGCACAAGGGTGCTCTGATCGTTTCGCACCACGGCCGCTCGTCACCGGAAAAGCGTTACACCGCGGCGCACGGCAACGGGGGCAAGGACTACCCGCTGGTGGTGCTGGTGAACCGGGGAACAGCTTCGGCGGCGGAAATCGTGGCGGGCGCGATTCAGGATCATGATCGGGGATTGATCGTAGGCGAAACCACTTTCGGCAAGGGACTGGTGCAAACCGTGTATCCGCTGTCCGAGAACACTGGACTGGCGCTGACCACGGCCAAGTACTACACCCCGAGCATGCGCCTGATTCAGCGTGATTACTCGAACGTCTCGCTTTATGACTATTACTTCAATCGGGAGAGCGAAGAAAACGAGCACAATGCCAACCGTGAAGTGAAACTCACGGACAGCGGCCGCACGGTTTATGGTGGCGGCGGAATCACACCCGATGTGAAGATCGCGGCGGTGAAGAGCAACCACTTCCAGGATTCGCTGCTGCAGCATTACGCATTCTTCAATTTTGCCAAGCACTATGCGGTGACGCATCATCCCGCGAAGAGCTTCGAAGTGGATGATGTGGTGCTGCAGGACTTCCGCAAATTCATGGACGACGAGAAGATTGCCTACACCGAGGCGGAACTGCTGGAGAATAACGCCTGGGTAAGGTCCAATATCAAGAGCGAAATTTTCGTCGATGTGTTTGGGCAGGAGGAAGGCCTGAAGGTACGGGCGGAGACGGACCCGCAGGTAACCAAAGCGCTGGAGTTACTGCCGCAGGCCAAATCGCTGGCGGAAAACGCCCGCAAGATTGTGGCGGAGCGAACGGGCGGGCATCCTCTGAGCCAGTAAGTACAGTAAAGTGTTCATAACGAAGGCCCGAGGAATCGGGCCTTTTTTTTGTCCGGGGGACAAAGCGGGGGGCTTTTGCGGATTTCTTTGCGTCCTTTGCGGTTGAGATTTTGGGGTGACTTACGGCAAGGTCAAACCCTTTACCGCAAAGGACGCAAAGCAAAGGCGCAAAGGGCGCAAAGGCCGGTGAATTAGGACACCATTTGGGCTCCTTCGACCGGCACTTTCTTCTCGTTGACTTGGCCTTGTTTACCGCTCATAATCCGGTTTTGAGGCTGGTTTTGACCCTTGCCGGCCGCCGGTTCCGTACATTCGGATGGCAATCCCCTGGAGC